>NZ_JAUSUQ010000018.1 GCF_030814135.1 Caldalkalibacillus uzonensis
CGTCATCGACGATGGCGTTGTTCTCAATTTGCACTTTTTCTTCGGTATCAAAGGTGCGTTTCATCAGCACTAAAATGTTCATCTTGTTCCCTCCTTACAATAGGACCCAAATGTGATAAAGCATGCGGGCTGTTTTTTAGACCAATTCAAGCATCATGGCCATGCCTTGCCCGCCCCCGACACACAAGGTGGCAATGCCATACTGCTCATTTCTTCTCCTCATCTCATACAGCAATGTGGTAACAATTCTGGCTCCTGTTGCACCAAGGGGATGCCCCAACGCAATGGCGCCTCCGTTCACATTCACTTTTTCCGGATCAAGCTGTGCTTCCCGGATCACGGCCACAGCTTGGGCGGCAAACGCTTCATTCAGCTCAATCAAGCCGATCTCATCCAGACGCTTGCCGGTTCGTCCCAGGAGTTTTTGCAGTGCAGGAACAGGACCGATACCCATTACCTCGGGGGATACACCAGCTGTGGCCCAATCCACAATACGAGCCAGTGGCTGAAGGGACAATGCCTTCGCCTTTTCTTCACTCATTAAAACAAGCGCTGTGGCACCGTCATTCCGACCGCAAGCATTGCCCGCCGTTACCGTTCCCCCTTCCTTAAATGCAGGACGGAGTTGACTCAACACTTCCAGGGTGGTGTTTGGACGGGGGAACTCATCGGTATCAAACAGAAAAGTTTGCTTTTTTTGTTTGACTTCAACTGGTACAATTTCTTCTTTAAATTTCCCTTCATTGATCGCTTTGACTGCTTTCTGCTGGCTTTGCAGGGCAAAAGCGTCCTGATCTTCCCGGCTTATCTGGTACCGTTCAGCCACGTTTTCGGCTGTCATCCCCATCCCCAAATGACTGCCGTAGATCTCCATCGGTTGCTGCCCGTTTTCTAAATTGGAGTCGACAAGATGAGGTGTTCCTTCTCCAAAGCGGGCTTGGCGGAGATAGATAGGCGCCCGGCTCATATTTTCAGTTCCCCCAGCCACTACAATGTCTGCCTGCTGAAACGCAATTTGCTGCACAGCAGTAGCAATGGCCTGCATGCCTGAAGCACATAAACGGTTCACGGTAAAAGCGGGTGATGTTTCGGGGATGCCTGCCCGAAGCGCCGCAACCCTGGCCACGTTGGACGATTCGGTTGTTTGACGAACCTCCCCCATAATCACTTCATCTACTTGTTCCGGGGAGATGCCCGCCCGGCTGACCGCCTCTTTGATCACATGGGCAGCCAAGTGACCGGAAGAGATATCTTTCAGGGAACCCCCAAACCGGCCGATCGGAGTTCTCACAGCACTGACAATAACGACATGTTCCTTGTTCATGTCTTACTCCCCCCTTGATTGCGCAGAACTTTAAATGTGGCCATGCCTTTGGCTAACAAGCGCCCCTCTTCATCAGCGATTTCACCTTCCGCAGAGATGATACGGTATCCTTGCTGAATGACATGAGCTTTGGCCACCAGTTTTCCTTGACGAACAGGGGCAAAATAATGAATATTCATATTAATAGTAGCCAGCGGCTGTTTAACCATAGAGCGAATGGTGATGCCGTATTATCCCCCCAAGCGATAATAATCGGAACTTGCTCTTACTTGCCCTGAAAGTTAGCTTTCCTCTTCTCCAGAAAAGCCCGGGTTCCTTCCTGTTTGTCTTCGGTGGCAAAAAGGATTGCCTGGGAGAGTTTTTCAATCAGCAAGCCGGTTTTGATATCCGTTTCTGTGCCATAGTGAACGGACAATTTGGCTAAACGGACTGCTAACGGCCCTTTGGCCAGGATTTGTTCTGCAACTTCCTCCACTTTGGCTTGTAACTGCGCTGGTTCAGCAACGGCACTGACTAAACCGATCCGCTCTGCTTCTTCAGCGGTGATAATTTTGCCGGTCAGGATCATTTCCAGCGCTTTTCCTTTACCGACAATGCGGGCCAGCCGCTGGGTTCCACCGGCACCAGGGATAATGGACAGATTCAGTTCAGGCAGGCCCAGTTTGGCGTTGGTTGAAGCGATGCGGATATCCGCAGCCATGGCCAGTTCACACCCTCCGCCAAGGGCAAAACCATTGATCATGGCAATGGTTGGTTTCTCATACAGCTCAATATAATCGTAAAATTCCTGCATTGAACCAGACTGAAGGGCATCCAGCATCCCCTTCTCATTTAATTGGGCAATGTCGGCTCCGGCCGCGAAAGATTTCTCCCCAGCCCCCGTAAACACAACACACCCGACATCTAGGTTGGTCTTCAATTCTTCCAACGCCTGTTTCATTTCATCTAACGTATGCTTATTTAAGGCGTTGCGCACCTCAGGACGATTGATGATGATGTAGGCCAATCTGCCGCTGTACTCCACTTTAATGTTTTCAAAACCCATTGTTTCTTCTCTCCTTACTCCAGACTTTTGACTAGCCAGTATGGTCTCTCCACTCTTTCAATCTATCCTCTAGTTCCATCATCAGCTTTATTGTCTAATAAACACATTTTTGTCTATTTCTTAAGGGCGGGATCTTCCGTATACGTGTAAAAGCCCTTTCCTGTCTTGCGTCCCCACTCACCCCGTTCATATTTTTCCATTACCGTTTTGGAAGGCTTGTCAGCGGGATCGCCGGTCTCCTGATAGCGTTGCATACGCACGAGATAATTAACATCTATGCCAGTCAAATCCATTAAGGCAAAGGGACCAATGGGATGGTTCAATGCTTTGGTGCAAGCCAAATCAATTTCCTCATGGGTGGCAATGCCTTGTTCAAGCAGATATATCGCTTCATCCATCACTTTGCCCAGGATGCGGTTGGCCACAAAGCCGGAAATTTCTTTTTTCAGCCAGATCGGGGTTTTATTAATCCGTTTGGTTAAATCAAACGTGACTTGGGCGGTTTCTTCAGACGTGTGGGGACCTTGCACCACTTCAACCAGTTCCATGACCAGTGCCGGATTAAAGAAGTGCATATTACACACTTTTTCCGGCCGCTGGGTGGCATCGGCGATCTTAGAGCTGACAATCGTGGAACTGTTGGTCGCCAATATGGCATGAGGCGGAGCCAATTGGTCCAGCTTGGCAAACAATTCCCGCTTGGCATCCAGCTTTTCAATAATGGCCTCAATGACAAAATCGGCTTCCCTCACGGCCTCCTCAAGGGAAGTGGTAAAATGCAACCGTTCAAAGGCTGCCTTCACTTCCTCGGCCGTCAGTCTGCCTTTTTTCACCCGGCGTTCCATATGTCCTTCCAGGGATGCTTTGGCCTTTTGCAAACTCTCCTCCTGAATATCCTGCACGGTGACAGGATAGCCTGCCAAGGCACACACCATGGCAATCTGGGAACCCATCGCTCCAGAACCAATCACAGCAATCTGTTTCACTTGATCAATATGCATGATCATCATCCCTCCATATAATAATTCTTAATTTAAATCCACTATCTTTCCACAATAACAGCGATGCCCTGGCCCCCGCCAATGCAAGCAGTAACCAACCCCCGCTTTACATCACGCCGCTTCATTTCATAGACGAGCTTGGTGATGAGCATGGCCCCGGTAGCGGCAATGGGATGGCCGTGAGCAATGGCGCCTCCGTTCACATTTACTTTAGACCGGTCAAAGTGTAGTTCCCGGTCACAGGCCAGTACTTGTGCGGCAAAAGCTTCATTGATCTCTATCAGATCAATGTCATCCAGGCTTTTACCGGCCTTCTCCAACACTTTTTGCGTCGCCGGAACTGGACCAATCCCCATGATATTGGGATCTACCCCAGCCACCGCCCAATGGGTGATGCGTGCCAGGGGTTCCAAGCCCCTTTTGGCCGCCTCCCTGTCAGACATGATCACCAGCGCAGAAGCACCGTCGTTAACGCCTGAAGAATTTCCGGCCGTCACCGTTCCCCCTTCCTTAAACACAGGCGGCAGCTTGAGCAGGGCTTCCATGGTCGTTTCAGGGCGGGGATGCTCATCGGTATCAAATAAAATGGTTTCCCCTTGTTTTCCTTTTAAGGGAACAGGTACAATTTGCTCTTGAAACCGCCCTTCTGTCATCGCTCTGGCCATTTTTTGCTGGCTTTCATAGGCAAATTGATCTTGCTCTTCTCTGGAAATTCCATATTGTTCCGCCAAATTTTCAGCCGTAATGCCCATCGGCGGATCGCCGATTGAATCGGGAGATAGCCGGCGTCTGACAAACTGGGGCGGATTGCGGTCAAACGCCCGCTCCTGAGGGGCAAGCAGGTAAGGGGTCCGGGTCATACTTTCCGTCCCGCCAGCAACAAGAATGTCGGCACTTCCTGACCGGACCGACTGGGCTGCCAAGACCGCTGCATTGATGCCTGAACCACATTGCCGGTCAATGGTGATGCCCGGAACGAAGAGCGGTAATCCCGCTTCCAAAAGCGTCAGCCGGGCCATATTACCCCCTCCCGCCAGACAGTTACCGAAAATCCCATCTTCCACTTCACCCCCCTCAAGACCAGCCCGTTTAAGTGCCTCTTTGATCACCAGTGCCCCGTAAACAGAAGGGTGTAAATTTTTTAAAGCACCCCTTGCCTTAGCAATAGGGGTTCTGACAGCAGAAACAATAACCGCCTCATTCATATTTCACATCATCCCCTTAAAACATTATATTGTAGGTGTCCCCTCTCCACTCTCACTCTGTTATGGCCTTAATAAACGGAAATCTTATCCATTCTTCTCAATCATGCGCGAAATAACCAAACGCTGGATCTCAGCTGTCCCTTCCCAAATTTGATAAATCTTTGCATCCCGCAGGAATTTCTCAACGGGGTACTCCCTGATATAACCATAGCCACCCAAAATTTGAATCGCCTCCAGGGCTGTTCTGACGGCCACATCACCGGCAAACAGTTTGGCCATGCTTCCTTCACCCCGTGTAAAAGGCAGCTTATTTTTTACCATCCAGGCCGCCTTCCAGATCAAAAGTCTGGCTGCTTCAATCTCTGTGGCCATATCGGCCAGTTTAAAGGCAATCGCCTGCTGTTTAATAATCGGTTTGCCAAACTGCTTGCGCTCTCTGGCATACTCCAAGGCATATTCATAAGCAGCCCGGGCTATGCCTAAGGCAGCAGCCCCCACCGACGGCCGGGTCGCTTCAAGCATTTTTAAGGCAGCCAAACCGGTGATATAAGTGGGAGAACCGGGCTCCCCTCCCAGTCTGTTTTCAGCGGGAATGCGGCAATCTTCCAGAATGACCTGGGCTGTGTGAGAGGCACGAACACCCATTTTTTTCTCTTTTTGACCCATTTTCAGGCCAGTTGTGTCTTTATCCACCACAAATGCCGCGATTCCCTCCCAGCCAGAGCCTGGCTGTGTTTGGGCAAAAATAACATGAACGTCAGCGATGCCCCCATTGGTGATAAACTGTTTTGTCCCATTCAGTACATATTCATCTCCATCTCTGATCGCAGTTGTCTTCATGGAAGCCACATCAGAACCTGCCCCTGGCTCCGTCAGCCCCATAGCCCCTAACCTGGGGTTATCAGGATCGCAAAACATGGGAATATACTTTTTCTTTTGTTCTTCCGTTCCGGCAATCATAATGGCTGTGGCAGCCAGACCAGTCCCGTTTATGGCTGTAGCAATGCCAGCACAACCCCAGGCCAGCTCCTCGGTAATAATAAGTGACGTAATAGGGTCGTTAATGCCCAATCCGCCATATTCTGCCGGATACCGGTAAGCTGTCAGTCCCAGCTTCGCTGCTTTTTTGATCACTTCCCAGGGCATCTCTTCCGACTCATCATAGATATGAGCCACGGGTCGGATCTCATTCTTGGCAAAATCCCGGGCCAGCTTTTGAAACTCTTTTTGCTCCTCAGTTAAGCTAAAGTCAATCATCTCTTATCCCCTTTCCAATAATGTTCAGCCTTTTTACACTTCATTAAGCACCTGGCGGGCAATAATGATCTTTTGAATTTCATTTGTCCCTTCATAAATCTTGGTGATACGGGCATCCCGGTAAAAACGTTCCGCCGGGTATTCAGCAATATATCCCATCCCACCGTGAATTTGGACCGCTTTATCTGCCACCCGGTTAAACACTTCTGTGGCAAACAGTTTGGCCATGGAAGCCTCTTTGATCGCTTTCTTACCTTCATCAATCAGCTGGGCTGCCTTCAGTGTCAGCGTGCGGGCTGCTTCCGTTTCAGTGGCCATTTCGGCCAGCATCCACTGGATGCCCTGATTTTCGGCAATCGGTTTGCCAAACTGAACCCTTTCCTTGGCGTAACGGGCCGACATCTCAATCAATTTGTCGCAAGAGCCTACACTTCTGGCGGCCAAACCTACTCGTCCCTCACCCAGGATTTTCAAAGCAGAGACATACCCCATGCCCACTTCACCAATGACGTTTTCTTCAGGTACTTCACAATCTTCAAAAATAATTTGGGATGTATAAGAACCTCTCAACCCCATCTTCTTATCAATTTTGCCCACGCTAAAACCAGGGAAGTTTTTCTCTACCAAAAAGGCAGTGATCCCTCCCTTGGCTCCTTTCTCCTTGTCCGTCACGGCAAAAACAGTGATCACATCAGCCACCGGACCATTGGTGATAAAGTGCTTCATGCCATTGAGAATCCACTTGTCTCCCCGCTTTTCGGCCCGTGTTTTCAGATTAGTGGCGTCGGAGCCCGCAGACGGTTCAGACAAAGCGAAAGCAGCAATTAATTCTCCTGTGGCCATTCTGGGTAAGTATTTCTCTTTGAGCCGTTCAGAAGCCAGCTTGACCAAACCTGTACTACCAATGCCCGTGTGGGCACTAATCAGGGAGACAAAACCATTGTGGGTCCGCCCTAATTCTTGTAAAATGACCGCTTTACCCACTGTATTCAGCCCGATCCCCCCATACTCTTCCGGAATACTCATCCCAAACAGGCCTAACGCTTTGGCTTTTTCCACTAAATGCTCTGGGATAGCATCCTCTTCTTCAATTTGCTGGGCACAAGGTTCCACCTCATTCTCTACAAAGTTGCGGATCATGGTCCTCATTTGTTCCACTTCAGTTGTTAACTTGGCAAACATTAATTTCCCTCCATGTTCACTATCTTTCGAAAATATTCATGCAAAAATGATGCCAAAATAGAAATGGTCGCTGTGACTGGTCATTCGTCTTTCAATGATGAAAGCAGGATTCACTTTTGTATTAAACCCAGGCATACACTTTGTCTAAACAGTGAGATAAATTAAGAAATCTATCATATAAACGTCGATTCATTTTTGAATGATACTATCATGCAGTTTTGCATCAACACGAAATCCCGCGCAAAAACTATTTAGTCAGTTGCAAATCCTCCTGCTCCTCATCTTTATCCTGGTTTTGTTTCCTGAACTGTCCGTATAAGTGCAACAGATATACTCCAAGGGCGAAGAAAGAAATCGTAACCATCAAAGCAAATGTGTGACCATATTCAACATGGGGGCCTTCCCACCATAAGTTAAAAATGACGTGCGGCTGTGTGTTATATTCCAAAAGCCGCCCAGTGCTGGCCACTCCAAAAGCCCCTCCAAAAAACTGGCAGAGTTGTAGAAATCCTATTCCCGCACCAATTTGCCGGCTGTCTAAAGCAATGCTTACCTCTCTTGGGATGCCTGTGGTCATGATGGTAAACCCTATGGCTGCCAGCAAGTAGAAAGCCATGACCAGCCAGAATGAGAAATATCCCAAGCATGAAAATAAGATTAACGCCATCATGAGCAGGCCAATGCCTCCGGTGAAGAACGGGATGGGTGAGGCCTGATCAAACCAGCGGCCGATTAAAAATGAGGCAAGCGCTGAACAGAAGGCCCCAGGGAAAATAACAAAACCTATCCCCATTGTTGGCAACTGGTAGATGTCAGCAAGAAGGAGCGGGACCATAAACAAGATGGCAAAATACTGAAAAAAGACAAGAAAACTAAGTACCACCAACGGGACATACCCCCGGCTGGTCAACAGTTGTCTGGAAATAAAGGGGGTTTGTACACGGCCAATATGGATCCAAAACAGTACCAGTGAGATCAGACCGAACAAAAACCAATCATTTCCCGTACTGATCCACACCAGCATCCCGATCACAGCCAGAGCAAGCAAGCCCATGCCGGCAACATCAAAATGGCCCCTTCTCCTTACCTCATCTGGCAGCTGGGCACGATAAACCGGCAGCATCATCATCCCCAATAAAGTAATGAAAAACAGGGAGGCCCAACCGAAAAATTGTGAAACAAAGCCGCCCAGTACCGGTCCAAGCCCAAAGCCCAGACTTGACGCAGCTGCAATTTTGCCCAGGGCTCTTCCCCTTCGTTCCAGAGGGATATGGCGGGCCGTCAACACCATCCCTAACCCAGGTATGGCTGAAGCCCCAGCTGCCTGAATTAAGCGGGCCACAATTAACACGCCAAACGAAGGGGCTAACACACCCAGAACCGAACCTAAGCCCAATAACGACAAGCCAATGGTTATCAGTTTCTTCAGTTCAAACTGATCAGCCAGTCGACCGTAAGTGACGGTACCGAGGGCAAACATTACCGAATAGCTCATCACAACCCAAGATGCCTCAGACGGTGAGAGCATAAAATCCATACTAATGGCTGGAATCGCCACATTAAACATGGTCGTGTTCATCACAGTGATCAAAACGTTAAATTGCAGGGCGCGATAAACCAGTCCTTCATTGGCTAATCCCTGTTCCGGTTGCAACTGATTGCTCATTTTTTCCATCTACGCTTCAACTTGCTACTCCCTCCCTATTACTCCCGTGGCTTTTTTAATCGGTATTTTTGCAGTTTTCGAACAATCGCAGCCTGACGCATCTCCCCAAGCAATGCTCCCACCGCTCCTGCTCCTACAATGCCAATCTTCATCTGCTTAGGCATACTCCTTTTTTAACTGAGCCGCGATAATATTTTTTTGAATTTCGGAAGTGCCTTCATAGATTTTGGTGATGCGGGCATCACGGTAATACCGCTCCACTTCAAACTCGCGAATATAACCCATCCCACCGTGAATCTGCACCGCTTTGTCAGCGACACGGTTATACACTTCTGATCCGTACAATTTAACCATGGCAGCATCTTTGATCACGTTTTGTTTCTGGTCCACTCTCCAGGCCACCCGGTAGGTAAACCAACGCAAGGTTTCAATGTCAACGGCCATCTCGGCCAGCATATGCTGGATGGCTTGAATCTCAATTAAGGGTTTGCCGAACTGCACCCTTTCCTGGGCATAGGCCATGCATAAGTCCAGCAGCTTTTGGGCAGACCCCAAGTTTCTGGCTGCCAAGCCAGCACGGCCATTGGCTAAAATTTTCAGAGCATTGACATAGCCTTGCCCCTCTCCTCCCAAGACGTTTTCAACCGGTACTTCCAGATCTTCAAAAATCAATTCGGCCACCTTGGAGCCGCGGAGACCCATCTTTTGCTCAATTTTGCCAAGTTTAAAACCCGGGAAGTCTTTTTCCACTATAAAGGAGGTAATCCCCTTTGGCCCTTTATCCGGATCAGTGACAGCCATTACTGTAAAAATATCGGCAATAGGGGCATTGGTAATGAAAATTTTGGACCCATTCAAAATATATTTATCCCCTTTGCGTACGGCCCTTGTTTTCAGGTTATAAGCATGGGAGCCGGCGCTTGGTTCAGTCAGGGCAAAAGCCCCCAACCGCGCTCCACTGGCCATATCAGGCAAATACTTTTTCTTTTGTTCCTCCGTGCCCATTTCCACAATCCCTACCGTGCCAATGCCGGTATGGGCCCCAATCACTGTGGTGTAACCGTTATGGGTCTTGCCCAGCTCCTCATAAATGAGGCATTTATCCAGCATGCTGAGACCCAGTCCACCGTATTCCTCGGGGATACTGATGCCAAACAGCCCCATTTCTTTGGACATTTCCAGAATATGCTCCGGTAGTTCATTTTCCTCTTCAATGGTCTGGGCTTCGGGATCAACCACATTGGTGATAAAATCTTGCACATTCTTTTTGATCGCTAAAATTTCTTCTGAAAAATTAAAATCCACTCCAATCCCCTCCTAAGTTGGTTATATTTCCGTAGTCTGTATGGGTTCTTCTGTCTCAGTTTGTGTCTCTCTATTGATCTTGTCTATTCTCGTAATTGTAAAATCCTCTCCCTGATTTGCGTCCTAACCGACCGGCTTTTACGTATTTAACTAACAACGGACACGGACGGTACTTTTCCCCTAAGGTCTGATACAAATATTCCATGTTGCGCAGGCGGGTGTCCAGTCCTACCAAATCAGCTAGTTCCAATGGCCCCATGGGATGGTTCAATCCCAGTTTCATCGCCTTGTCAATATCCTCTGCCGAAGCCACGCCTTCCATCAGCATGTTCATCGCTTCATTGCCGATTAAACAGTTCATGCGGCTGGTGACGAACCCGGGAAATTCATTCACTTCCACCGTTTCTTTACCCATGCGGCTGCCCACCTGTTTAGCCAGTTCTACTGTCTCATCTGAAGTATCCAGTCCCCGGATAATTTCAATCAGTTTCATTTTGTGGACCGGGTTAAAGAAGTGCATGGCCACACATTTATCGGGACGTGAAGTCTGGGCTGCAATCTCTGTCGGACTCATTGTTGATGTATTGGTGGCCAATACCGTATGCGGCGGGCAGATCTGATCTAATTTTTTAAAGACATCAATTTTGATATCCATGACTTCCAGGACAGCTTCAATGACCAGATCAGCCTCCCTGGAAGCTTTCTCAAGATTCGTTGTGTAAAAGATACGCGGCAAGGCCTCCTCCACTTGTTGCTGCTGTAGATATCCCCGCTGCACACTTTTGCTCATTTCCTGCTCAATATCATTTTTAGCTTTGTCTAGAGCTGCTTCATTAATATCTTGCAAATAGACATTAAAGCCGGCCAGGGCGCCAACGTAAGCGATGCCCCTGCCCATGACACCTGCGCCAACAACAGCCAGGTTTCTCATCATACCACTCCTTTTCATCTCTTTTTATAACGACTTTATATCATGCTGTGACTTGGTTTGTTTGATACGGGCCGACCATTGGGCCACACAAACACCAAATAACAAAATGACACCAATAATACTGGCAACGATGCTGGTTGTGACCAAGAACAAGGATGAAACCAGTAAAAGTACTCTTTGCCACAGGGATGTTCCTGTTACTAAATAACCTTGAATACAAGAGGCAAAAGAAACCAACCCTAAAGCAGCCGTCACTAATCCAATGATGATATCAGCTGTGCTTCCTTCTAAAATCAGAGCCGGCTTATACACCAACATGTAAGGAATGATAAATCCAGCCATCCCGATACGCAGTGACTGAAAAGCAGTTTTTAACGGATCGCCGCCCGCTATTCCGGCCGTGATGTAAGATGTAATGGCCACTGGCGGTGTAATCCCTGACATAATTCCGAAATAAAAGACAAAGAAATGGGCTGAAATAACTGGCACACCGATTTGGACCAATCCTCCCACGGCTACAGTGGCTAAAATCACATATGCCGAAATGGTGGGCATGCCCATGCCTAAAATAATAGAAGCCAACATGATCATCAGTAACATAGGCAGTAATTCACCGCCTGACAATTCGATGGCAAAGCGGGAAAAACGCGTGCCCAAACCGGTCATAATTATCGATCCAGCGATAATGCCGGCCCCTGCACATGCCATGACAGTAGAGATGGAGTTACGAATACCAGCCTCTAAGGCGGCTAACAGTTCAATCATACTTAACCTTGTTTCTTTTCTTAAAAGACTTAAAACAAAGACTGAAATAATAGCCCACAATCCAGCCATCATCGGACTGTAGCCCTTAACCATCATGAAGATGATGATAAACAGAGGCAGGATTAAATAACCTCTGGAATAAAGAACAGTCCATAGATTGGGTAGCTGCTCCCTAGGAATGCCTTCCAATCCTTGTTTCCTTGCCTGCAAGTAAATAACGATCCCTGCCACTAGAAAGTAGAGAACGGCAGGTGCAAGGGCATAGCCTGCGATCTGTATATATGGAATGCCTGTATATTCGGCCATAATAAAGGCCGAAGCCCCCATGATAGGAGGCATGATTTGCCCGCCCTGGGAAGCAACTGCCTCTACAGCCCCGGAAAAATTACAACTGTAGCCCACCTTCTTCATCAGCGGAATCGTAAAAGAGCCGGTCATGGTAGCATTGGCGGCACCGTTTCCCGTAATGGTCGCCATCATGCCACTGGACAAAACGGAGGCTAAGGCGGGCCCACCCCGAAAACGACCGGTCAAGGCAAACGCCAATTCGATGAAAAATTGTCCAGCCCCTGTACGCAACAACAAGGCAGCAAAGAGCAAAAAGAGAATCAATATAGTAGATGCCACATAGATCGGATCGGAGAAAATGCCATTTGTCGTAATAAACATCGTGTCCGTCATTCTTCGGTAACTAAATCCTTGATGGCCCAAAAGTCCCGGAAACCAAGGCCCAATAAAGATATACAACCAGAAGAACAACACCAACACAGCCATAGCAAGGCCAACCGTCCGGCGTACACCCTCGATCACCAGTGCCACCATGGTCGTGGCGACAAGTTTATCGAGGAGAGATGGATTTCCTTGCCGGAGGGACACCTCTGGATAAGAGAAATAGACAAAAAGCAAGATGAAAATGGAAAGAACAAGGGGTAATCCATCGAACAGCCAGTGCCACTGTTTATTCCCTTTTTTATACGGGACATAACTGAAACACAAAATGAGCAATACTGAGGTAAATACCGCCCGGTGCTGCCAGGACGGCAGACCGCCAAAAGCAGCAGAATAAATAATGTAAATGGCCAAACAAATAGCCAACAGAGCGGTCGCCAACCGAGCCACCCTTGTCAAAACAGAAACTTGATCAGGGTTATAAATGGCCTTATCTATGTTGGTTGTCAGGGATTCTTTTTCCATGGATAAATCAATTTTTTTTGCTGTATCCTTGGCCAGGCCCTTGTTGTTTCTTTGCGCCATCATACCTGTCCCCCTGTCACAAACTTATACACATCACAACCCATATTTCAGAAACACCTGTTCTGCCCAAGGCAAGATTGAGTGAAGAAGGGGGACATCCCCCCTTACTTACTCAGCTACACCAATTTCCTTGTAATAGCGTAAAGCTCCTGGGTGGATATTCTCCTCTGGATTGACGATTTCGGTATAGCCACGCTCTGCATCCATCCATTGGCCCCTACCCGGTTGTTCATCCCGGATACGTTCAAGGTTTTCCCACAGTGCCTTGGTCATTTGGTACACAATCTCCTCGTCCATATCCTTATGCACGATGAGGATGGACATGGTTACCACCGTCGGTATATCTTCTGTTTGGTTGCGATAAGTGCCGGCAGGAATCACCATATCTACGGTATAGCCATAACCCGCTTCATCAAGGGCTTGCAAGACATCATCCGGTATAGGCAGCGGGCGTACCGGACGGCTGGCATCAATTTCACTCAGACCAACAACTTCGGGGGCTCCTCCCTGGACGACCATATCAATGATACCGTCCCTTAGTTGTGTGGCCGCATCTGAATAACTGCCATATGAAATGCGCACACCAAGCTTCTCCAGGTCCTCATAAGTATAGCCCATCGCTTCAAAAACTCTGCGGGTCGTCAATTCGCTGGCATCACCTGGATTGCCAGGGATCGTGTGTCCCCCTTGCTGAATAAAATCTTCTAAGCTTTGGATTGGACTATCATCCATGACAACAAAATTCCACCAAGCCGGATACAGGGCCCCAATAGCCTGGACATTCTCTTGTACCTCCCCTTCAAAGACACCGGTTCCCTGAACAGCATCGGCAAAGTCGGAAGCAAAGGCAAATCCTGACTGGGCATCCTCTCCCCGATTAACCTCACGGATATTGCCTATAGCCCCTCCCTCCACGACAGTTACATTAAAGTTTTCCATTTCATCCATCCAAATGTCAGCAAAGAGTACGGACATAGGATACCAGCCTGAACCTGTTGGGCCGCTGATGTGAGCGTGATTAATCGGTCCTTGTCCCCCGGTCCCTTCACTACCGCCGCACCCAGCCAGAACAATCATCATTCCTATAACCGAAGCAACAGATAACAACTTTGTCATGCGTTTTTTTCTCACCTACGAGTCCCCCTTATGTTTTAGCTATAAAAATACGTCAATGTCTCCGATCCATCGCTGTTGATCAATTTACCATCCCTACTTATGTACTGTCAGCCCATCACCCCCTCTTCATCTCTTGCCAGTCTACATCTCTGAACTTCTGCATTTTTCTGACAATGGTTGACTGATTCACCTGTAACAGGCGGGCCATACTTCTTGTGTTATTACAAAGCTTCAATGTCTTTTTGATCAGCTGCTTTTCCACTTCATCTACAGCTTCTTTCAAGGGCATGATCCCGTTCACATGAATCAGATTGTGTTCATTCTCTGTTGTAAAAGTGTCCAAGACCTGTTGTACATCCTTCTTTTTAATCTTTGGAGAAGAAACAGTGACGATAAGCCGTTCAACCACATTGACCAGCTCTCTCACATTACCCGGCCAGTGGTATTGTGTTAAAACTTGAATGGCTTCCTCTGAGAAAACCTTCTCCATGTTGTATTGCTCATTAAACTTATGCTGAAAGAGATTAACGAGAAGGGGAATATCCTCGATGCGTTCCCGTAAGGGCGGTACTTTAATGGGCACAACATTAAGACGGTAAAATAAGTCCGGTCTGAACCGTCCTTCCTTCACTAAGCTTTCCAGGTCCCTATTGGTGGCAGCAACAATACGCACATCCACCTTTTTGGGCTTGACCCCTCCTACCCGGATAATCTCCTTCTCTTGCAAAACACGTAACAGTTTGACTTGCAATTGCAGAGGGAGTTCCCCAATTTCATCCAAGAAAATAGTTCCTTTGTGAGCCACTTCAAATAAACCTTCTTTTCCCTTGCGGTTAGCACCGGTAAAAGCCCCTGCCTCATAACCAAACAATTCCGATTCCAACAATTGTTCGGGAATGGCACCGCAGTTAATTTTAATGAACTTGTGCCTGCTCCGGGGGCTCAGACGGTGTAACAGATTGGCGATCTCTTCTTTTCCTGCGCCCGATTCCCCAAGGATCAGAACCGTTGAATCCACCTTGGCAATCTGCTGAATGCTTTCCAGTATCTTTTTCATGGCAGCAGAATGAGCCACAAATTTGTGTCCCTGTGTTTTCTCTTCCTCCAGCTGGAGGATATAACGTTTGGTCTCATCCAGTTCACGGCGCAGATTATCCAGCTCTGTAATATCTCTAATGTTAATGACCACCCTTTTAATCTTTGTTTTAAACTTAACTGGCGTCCCGGTGATCATTAATAAATTGTTTTTAGTATGGTTTCTTTCAATCACTGTCACCGTATCTTCTTTTTCTTTTACCAGGGAAATAATAGAAGACTGGAGGCAAGTGCCTACCAATTCCCCGTAATGCTGGGGTCTGTTTTTCAAGCCTAAAATCCGGCACAAAGCTTTATTGGTACGGATAATGTTCCCCCGTTCGTCGGTGATCATAATGGCGTCATAGGAGGATTCCAGTACCGTATCCAGCTCATACAACAGATTTTTAACACTGGACAATTCCTGAGAGATAAACTCAATTTCTGATATATCCTGAAAGACGCCTACCGCCCCGACAACTTTACCCCCTTGAAAGATAGGCGTCCGGTTGGTAATATACTTGCGGTTACCCACCTGATACTTCTCTGTGTGGGGCTTGCCCGTTTTAACAACGTCAAGCAATCCACTGGGAGCCACCACCTCATTTAAGTGCCGGCCTAACGCTTTTTCTTTCGTTGTCCCGGCCATCTTTTCCGCCGCTGGATTAATAGAGGTGATACATCCTCGCTCATCAATAGACAAGATGCCATTGTGGGCGGAGTTAAAAATGGCATCCAAATGCCCCAGCTGTTCCTGTACTTCTTCTTTAAATTTTTCTAAGAGAAGTGTGCGGGTTGTAAAACCTGTCACCTGTTCCCTGTCATTTTTAACGGGTAAGATAGACTCTGCCCGATCAATGATATCTCTAATCAACGCATGCTCATAAAGGCTGTGAGCACAGGGAATCATCACCTGTTTAATGGTTTTGCCCCCTTGAGCTAAACCATTGATTAACGCAAGCTCATCAATCATGCCAACCAGTTGCTGGTGGTCATTAAATACGAGAGCCCCTTTCAACTGATGTTGAGTAAAATAATGGGCGGCATCGACAAGCAGATCATCAGTGTAAAATCGGAAATTGGTACGAATCATGGCGTCCTTGACCCTTAAGAACATCCCCATCACTCCTACAAAGCGTTAAAACGCTTTCAGTTTTTATCTTGCAAGAACCATGCCAAACCCCTAGACAGCTTAAACTGTGAATATAAGTTGGATTTATGTGATTTAATGTGAATTTTATGATGTTATATCGCATCAATGATGCTAATTTGCATCACTATTACCATAATAAAAATAAAATTGAAAATTAGCAATTAAATAGACTAAATTTAAAGTCTAGTGATAAAAAAATCTGATGCATATGTGCATCAGTCAACCGTTAAGCCATTAAATTCTTATTTTTAGTTTGTGTTATTTGTTAAGAAGCCACATTATCAGACGTGTTTAGCTTAGTCTTAAACGTCAACTTCTGCAGCAAATAGGCAACACCTAAAAGGAAAATACCGATAGTATCTGTATAGAGTCCTGGTTTTATTAATGTGAGGGAGCCGGCCAGCAACAGCAAACGTTCATACCAAAGTGTTTGGCGAACTAACCATCCCTCTACAGCTGCAGCCATACCGGTTATCCCGATAATGGCCGTCATGACCGTCACCATTATTTTAACGGTATCCCCCACCAAGAGTAGGGAGGGTCCATAGACAAACATATAGGGGACAATAAAAGCCGCTATTCCCAGACGCAATGCCACCATCCCCGTGCGCATCGGCTCAGACCCGGCAATACCCGCAGCCGCAAAAGCAGCCAAGGCAACAGGCGGGGTAATCGCTGATATGATGGCAAAGTAGAAGACAAACAGATGGGCGGCAATCGGGGTAACACCCAATTCAATCAAGGCGGGAACCGTTAAAGCGACCTGAACGATATAAGCGGCAACTGTAGGCAGTCCCATGCCCAAGATAATGGAAGTCAGCATGGTAAAAATGAGGGTAAGCAACAAGCTTCCCCCGGCCAGAGAAATAATCATACTGCTGAATTTCAACCCTAAACCTGTCAGCGTAATAACCCCGATCACCAAACCTGCTGCCGCACAGGCAATGGCTGTTTCCAAAACTGCTCTTGCTCCCAGATCCAAGGCCTCAATCATTTGTTTTAATTTGAGGCGCGTGACTGCTTTGGCCATCGCTACCAAGATAATGGCAACAATGGCGTACAAACCGGCCCGCATGGGAGAATAACCTTGAACCAGCATGACAACGATAACTATCAGAGGAATGAAAAAGAGAAAGCCGGTTTTGAGCAGTGTTTTGACAGAAGGGATCTGATCCTTGCTCAAACCTTGCAAGCCTTGCCTCTTTGCCCTTAAATCGACCTGGACAAACAAACATAGATAATAAAGAATGGCCGGAATCAGGGCCGCAATGGCCACCTCAATATAGGTAATCCCCAGGTAAGAAGCAATAATAAATGCTGCTGCGCCCATGATGGGCGGCATGATCTGTCCGCCGGATGAGGAGACAGCTTCAACTGCACCTGCAAACTCTTTTTTGTAGCCTGTTCTTTTCATGAGCGGAATGGTAAAAGCACCAGTGGTCACCGTATTGGCCACAGCACTTCCTGAAATCGTCCCCATCAGTGAACTGCCGATAATGGCTGTTTTAGCCGGCCCTCCCCTATATTTGCCCATCAAGCCCACAGCCAAGTTAATAAAAAACTGGCCTGCCCCGGAGATCTCCAAAAACTTGCCGAACAGCACAAACATAAAAATAAATGTGGCCGAAACCCCCAATGGAATGCCAAACACACCAGACGTGGTATAAAACAGATGGTCAACCACCCACATCAGCGTAAACTCGCGGTGAGATAAAACCCCCGGCAGATGATGTCCCCAGACCGCATAAGCCAAGCTAAGAATCACGATTATTGTTAATGCATGGCCTACTGCACGTCTGGTTGCCTCAATGATCAGTAAACATGCAGTTAAGCCAATTGCGATTTGCAGCCCAGTCAGCTTCTCAATATAAGACATGCGTGAAACAATATCCTGTCCGTTTACGAAGAAATAAGCAAAAACGCTAATAGATAATATAATGGCCATCCAATCGAACCAGGCAATTTTCTCTTGGTTAGAGTTTCTCCACGGACGATACACAGCAAAAATAAGCATCAACGAAAATCCTAAGTGCATGGATCGCTGCATAAAAGATTCGAAGATGCCAAAGACAGCCGTATAGAGATGAACCAGTGACATGAGAACGGCGATGACGGACACCAAACGTCCTTGCCAACCGTTCAAATCACGGCATTTTTCCGTCAATCCCAACTCCTCTTCTGCCTTTTTCCCCCTGTTTGGCAGCACAGGCTTAACCATTAGCCGTGACACCTGCCTTCCTTTACAGAGTGATTATTTAAGTGAGAGGAAGGGGAAGTGCCCCCTTCCTTGTTCCTTCCTTGGCTGCTATTCAATTAAACCCAACTCACGGTAGTATTTTTCTGCTCCGGGATGATAGGGGCCTATATTATGTTCAACTGAATACTTTGCATTAAAATCCTTTAAATCATTGGAAAGGGTTGCCCAGCGCTCCTGCTGTTCAAAGATCATTTTGGTCAACTCATATCCTGCTTCCTCACTCAATAGATCTGTACTGGCCAAGAGCACTGTATAACTGGCTACGGTTTGTGCATCTTCTTTGAAGTTAGCGTATGTCTCTGCCTCCACAGTATAAGGCAAGTAACCCTCATTGATTTCACCCAGTGCCTGTATCGTAGACTCTTCTAAAGAGATAAGACGGATACCAATGGTCGTGTCCAATTCCTGAAACGTGGAAGCAGGGGCAACCAACATGCCTGCAAAGGCATCTATATGCCCATCTCTGATCAAGTTGGCCGCATCAGCCGTCCCCACATATTCAACTGCTGCCAAATCATCATAACTCATGCCGTGAATATCCAGAATCTGTTGGAAAGCAATCTCCCCGCTATACCCGCGGATTCCCGGGCTAACCCGCTTTCCTTTCAGATCTTCAATGGTGTAGATATCCGAGTCCGCTCTGACCACAAATTGCATCACATTGGGGTACATGGTTGCTATGGTCCCGAAATTGGCAATAGGTTCTTCAAACGCCTTCAGTCCGTTTAACGCTTCTGGAATGGTTTGTCCGTTGCTGAAAGCGATAACAAAACTGCCGTCACCTAACCCCAGCAGATTGGCAACCGAGCCCCCTTCGACAACAGTAACCGAGGATTCAGGAAATATTTTTTGAATTTCTTCACCCATCGCACCGGCCAGGGTGTACCAAAAACCGCCTACTGTGGCTGCTCCAAATGTGAAATCGGCAGGAACCTCAGGTGTCGCACTTTCACTTTGGTTTCCTTGCCCTTGTTGTTCCTCTTCTCCATTCGTTCCTGTGTCGGTGCTTCCCCCACAAGCGGCTGCTGCCACCACCAGCATACCCAATAACATGATCAATAAAACTCTTTTCATCTCAAAGATCCACTCCTCCATCCGTATTGGTAAATAAGTTTATTTGAAACTGACAGACAAATCGGCTGCAATTTCAAAATGAGCGTCTGTAATTGACCGTAATTGACCGAGTGTGAGTTCCGGATCCTTCTCTACCAGAATGAGCTGACCATCCGCTACTTGAAAAACTGCCTTCTCGGTGATAATCAAATCTGCCTTTCGCAAGCCGGTGCGGGGATAGGTCAGGGTCTTGACCAGTTTAGGATCCCCGTTTTTTGTTTGATGAGTTAAAGTGACAATCACTTTTTTTGCCCCCGCCAGTAAATCCATGGCTCCCCCCACACCTAATATTCTTTGTCCAGGAACGGCCCAATTGGCTATCTCCCCGCTTTGATCCACTTGCAAGGCCCCCAGGACCGCGACATCCACATGCCCTCCCCTGATCATGGCAAACGCGTCAGCGCTGTCGAACAAGGATGCACCAGGCAGCATGGAAACAGGCTTTTTACTGGCACTGATCAGATCCATATCAATCTTTTCCTCAGGGGGAGTGGGGCCCATGCCGAGCAACCCATTTTCCGATTGCAAATACACCTGTTTTTTTCCCAAATAATCCGGAATCAATGTGGGAATTCCGACTCCTAAATTAACGATGTCCCCTTCCCTTAATTCCTGAGCGACTCGCTTGGCAATTTTAATGCGTGGATCCTGTTCATGATGGGACAACATATTTCCCTCCTTTCTTCACATAGCGATTCCGCACAACCACATCCACATACACATGGGGTGTCACCACTTCTTCAGGATGGAACGTTCCCGTTTCCACAATCTCGTCTACCTCGGCAATCACCAGATCTGCTGCGGTGGCCATGGCAGGATTAAAATTTCTTGCTGTCCGGTGATAAACCAAATTGCCCAGTTTGTCTGCCTTGGCTGCCTTAATCAGGGCCACATCCCCTTTCAGGGGCTTTTGAAACAAATACCATTCACCATCAATTTCCCTCACCTCTTTCCCTTCCGCCAGTTTGGTTCCAACGGCCGTTTTGGTGTAAAATCCACCCAGTCCCGCGCCACCGGCTCGAATGGCCTCAGCCAGCGTACCTTGTGGAATCAGCTCAATTTCCAATTCACCTCTGGACCAGGCTGCAACGGCATCCCGGTTGGTTGTAAAATAGGATCCAATCGCCTTCTTTAACTGCCCCGAAAGGAGTAATTTTCCCAGCCCCCTTCCTTCTTCGCCCAGATTGTTACTGATTACGGTCAATTCCTTAGCATGATGATGGGTTAATGCATCAAGCAACGTCAGTGGCGTTCCCGACAGCCCAAAACCGCCAACAAGCACTGTATCACCAGATTTGATCAATTTGACCGCTTCGTCAGCTTTTTTGTACTTATTCACAACCTCACCCCCGGCATACCTTGTTTTGAATACACCCTGTTATCTGCTCATTCATGGTTATTTATTTGCAATCATCATGCCAATATATCCTAAAATTCGTTTGTTTTTAAATCTACTGACTTTAATGTGATTATATTAAACAACCCTCACTTTCATTCCGATGCAAACTTTCATCAACACTTGCTGTATTGCATCAAAAAAATAAGCCGGGCATTCATCCCGGATCCATTTTCTCCAGATTTGGATCATACTCTGTCCTCTATGATTTTAATGAACGGTTATTCCTGATTTGAATATAATGAATACACCCAGGGCTTACGAAGAGATCATTCCCTTACTATTGTGGCTCTCTGGGGCTTATGACACTATAAGGGGAGAAAAAACGCGCAATGGATGTCTTTTTAAACGGTATGGTTTTTAGCCTTTTTGCCTTATTTTTGCTTTCATCGTTACAGAAGATCGTTCATCTCCGCCATTTTTTAGACACCGTTACAGCATACAACATTTTGCCCCAGTCCATAGCCCGGGTTGCTGGTGCACTCATCCCTTTTCTGGAGCTGGCCGGGGCAATTTTGCTCACTTCAGCAAAAACAATGATGTACGGCGCTACCATCCTCATTTTTTTGTTGTTGTCTTTTTTGTTTGCAGTTGTGCAAGTGATAAAAACTAAACGGAACGTCATCTGCGGCTGTTACGGGCGTTTTTTGGAGGCACAGGCCGATCTGTTTACTTTGGTGAAAATCTTTGTACTGCTTATTTTAACATTCGTCGTCATCCTAACCCCACCAAATGATGCCGCTGTATATACCCCTTTGTCGGTCAGCATCGGCCTCTTTCTGACCGGTATGATTTTACTTTGTCAAAAAATATGGACACACCATCAACACACCATGCGCATCTTAAGAAGCACAAAATAGAGGTGGACTGTGATGGACCAGGTATTATTATACTCCAACATTCTTTTATGGCTGACTCAGGCCGTCGTTTTCTTTTCGCTGTTCTTGCTTTTCAGGCAGTTTGGTGAGGTTTACTTAAGTACAGGGGAAGGCATTTCCAGAGACGGGATTCCAATCGGCGACACCATCCCGCAGTTTCAAGGGGTTTCTTATCCTGCTGGAAAGGTGACAACACCAATCCAACAGTATGATAAACCCACCCTGCTTGCTTTTGTCTCGCCAAGATGTAAGGCCTGTGAACAGCTGCTGCCCGCATGGAACGCAGCCCATGAAGCTTTTCATGATCGGATTCATTTTGTGATAATCGGGCTGGGAGAGAAGGAAGAATTTGAACGGTGGCTGATGGACCGGACGCTGCAGGGGCAACTTGTCCTTGATCCCGGCAGACACATTTTCTCTTTGTGTAAGGTGCGGGTCACCCCGTTTGCTTTTATCATCGATGAACAGGGTGTTGTGCGGGGCAAAGGGTTATGCAATCACGAGGGTCATCTTAAAACATTGCTCAGCACTCTTGAAGGTGAGCCGAGGGATGGCATGATTGACAGGGAGACCAGTGATCATACGTCGGAAAATAAACCTGCGGGTTGAGAAAGGAACGAAAAGCCGTGTTTGACCTGTTTCGAGGTGAAAAAACGGACCGCCTGGCCAGGGTTGTTGCTGAACATACGGCACGCAGCGTACACAATAAAGCATTGTTTGAAGGTGTGTTCAACACTTTGATCCGTTTTGCAACCAACCCGTTTAACGTCCGCTCTGTGTCCACTGAGTGGTGTGAGGTATGGTATTCAGCAGGGGATTGCTATTTTCCCTATGGCCAAGGAACATGTGCCGCCTGCAGGGAAGATGCCCCCTGCCCTGATGGTTATCAGCTGTCCTTTGCTTATGATTATACTTCCACAGGCTGCTGGTGTGTCGCTCAATCCCCCTATATCACCAAAATTTGCTGCGACTGCACCCCTCACTGGAACAATCCTTATGTACGGCATCCTTTAGATTGCCAATGCAGCCAAACCGTCTATCATGAGGTGTAATGCGATGCTCAGTGAATATATACTGCTTGCTTTGGCTCTAATAGCTGGAAGCTCCAAAATCTGCACCTTGTGAGGGGTCAATGTGACGCTTGCCGTCTTACCCCTCGGTGAGGAGGACAGATGGAAATTAATTTTAAAAAGATACGCCGTCTACATGCTCATCGCTCTATTAGGCGGAGGGATAGCGGGTTTTTGTATAACGGCGTTAATTTTTCTTTTGACCTTTTGGTTCCCTGCCCCCTTTAAGTTGCTTATTGTGCTGCTCCTTGGTATGCTGTTTATTTTGTATGAATTTAAAGTGATCCGCTTGAATCTGCCCCAGTTTAAATGGCAGATTCCTGCTTCCTGGCTTAGGGCCTCCCAAACAAAAAATATGATGGTATGGGGTTTCATATTGGGGGCAGGTTTTTTCACGTATGTGCCCTATACGACGTTTTATATGCTGTACGTGTACATCGGGATTTTTGAGCAACCTTACTCCGGACTGTTGTTTGGGATGGTCTATGGGCTGAGCCGGACACTGCCGACATTGGCGATCGTCCTGTTGAGAAAAATGAACATGTTGTCCGACGAACAGCTGATCAAAAGGATGTGGAGAGCCAAGAATGCCATTCATGCTGTCAATGGTGTCATGCTCATCATCGTTATCTTTCACTTGATGATGACACAGATTTAATCTATCTAACAGCGGGGGCTATTATGCTTTGGGACCCCCGGCCACATACAGGACCTGGCCGTTAACAAACGAAGCCTCTTCTGAGGCAAAGAATAAGGCGGCGTAGGCAATATCCTCAGGCTTGCCAGACCTTCCTACTGGAATCGATTGAATGGCCATTTGCCTGAACTGCTCAAAGTCTACCCCCACTCTGGCAGCGGTTGCTTTTGTCATCTCTGTCTCAATAAAACCAGGTGCGATGGCATTGCAGGTGATGCCAAATTTACCAAGTTCAATGGCCAAGGTTTTGGTAAACCCCTGCAAACCAGCTTTGGCCGTGGCATAATTGGCCTGGCCCCTGTTTCCCAAGGCTGACGTGGAGGAGAGATTGATGATTCTCCCATACTTTTGTTCCACCATATATTTTTGCGCAGCCCGGCTGCAATAAAAGGCTCCTTTTAAATGGACATCCATCACTTGCTCCCAGTCTTCATCCGTCATTTTAAATAACAGGTTATCGCGGATAATGCCTGCGTTATTAACCAGGATATCCAGGCGCCCCCACATACTGACAATGCTGTCCACCGTTTTTTCCACCTGACTGCGGTCTGTCACATCACAGCGCAAAGCCATCACCGTCAATCCTTCGTTCTCCAGTTCCTGCCCGGCAGCCTGCACCAGTTCCTCATTGATATCCGCCAGACACACTTTCGCCCCTTCCTGGGCCAAACGGGTGGCAATCGCTTTGCCGATTCCCCGGCTGGCCCCCGTTACTAAAGCTACTCTGTTTTCCAAACGCATGTCTTTCTCTCCCTTCTATCACTCTCTGTACCGTTAAGTTAAATGAGCATCTCTAGGCAAACTTGATCTCGCCACGCAACACTGTTTTCAAGACCTTTCCGCTTGCGTTTCTGGGCAAGGCAGCGATAAATTCCACCTCAGCCGGAACTTTATATTTGGCCAAGCGCTCCCGGCAGTAATCTATAATACTTTCCTCACTGATGCTTTGCCCTTTTTTTAACACCACGTACGCTTTGGGCACTTCACCGTACACTTTATGGGGAATGCCCACCACCGCGGCCTCCAAAATCTCCGGAATTTCAAACAGGACTTCCTCAATCTCTACGGGATATACATTTTCTCCGCCACGGATAATCATGTCCTTTTTGCGGTCCACGATATACAAAAGGCCGTCTTCATCCAGGCGGCCCAAATCCCCGCTGTACAGCCACCCGTCTTTTATCGCTTCTTGAGTCGCCTCAGGATTATACAAGTATCCCTTCATCACGTGGGGTCCTTTAACAATAATTTCACCGACCTCTCCAACAGGCACATCTTGGCCGTGCTCATCAACCACCCTCACTTCGCAATTGGGCAGGGGTTCCCCCACAGAGCCGATTTTTTCGAGGGCATAGTGGTCTTTTAATGTGGTGGCTCCGGGAGCATTTTCCGTCTGGCCGTAACAGTTTTGCACTTTGGCCTGGGGAAACCGCTGCTTCACCTTTTTGACCAATTCATACGGCATTGGAGCTGCCCCATAAGTCAGGAGACGCAAGTGAGGCACTTCCACTTGCTCAATCTCCGGTTCGTTTAACAGCAGTGTGTACATGGCCGGCACTCCGAAAAAGACCGTCACCTTTTGCTCTGCCATGGTTTTCGGAGACTGTTTGGGGCTGAAACCAGGCTCGATCACCAGGGTACCTCCGGCATATATGGTGGGCAACATAAACACGTGACTGGCCGCACAGTGAAAGAGCGGCGCCACGATGTGCACCCGGTCCTGAGGGGTTAACTTAAATGCAGTGGCCCACATGTCACTGACGGACACACAATTGCGGTGGGTCAACATCACTCCTTTGGGCCGCCCAGTGGTCCCCGAAGTGTAAAAAATAACGGCTACATCCTCCTCCGTCCCATCCTTTGTGTCATATGAGTCGGTATACTGACTAAGAATCGCCTCCAAAGCAGGATCAGAGTCACCGGGCTCGAGAACTAGATACTCTTCCACATCATTCAGCTCTGGACGCAACTGATTGACAACATCAAGATATTGGCTGCTGTAGAGCAATCCCTTTGCTTTGGAATGATTTAAAATATATTCAATTTCCCGGGCTGCCAGTCTGGTGTTCACGGGCAAAACGGTATACCCGCCCAGCTGGCAAGCAAAGTAGGCCACCATAAACCGGTCGCAATTAGGGAGCAGCAGAGCCAGAATATCCCCTTTCTCAAAACCGTTTTCCTGGAGATAGGCCGCTAAACTTTGTGACTGTTCATACAATTGGGCATACGTTGTGTCGCGTCCCTCAAACACACTAACCAGTTGCTGTGGGGTTTCTTGGGCGTAACGACGCAATATATCTCCGGTTAACATTTTTACTTCTCCTCCCTTTATTTGTTTATGTTTTAATATTATTAAAATATTCATTCATTTCAGTGTATAAAACAATTGCTTAGTATAACTATATGACACCATGTGGGCCAATTAACTCCCAATCCCCGGTTCTTTGGCGATGATGGTTTTAATAATCTCATTGGTTCCTGCAGAAACAGTGGCCAAGCGGATTTCCTGCATCAATGTAATCGCACCCATCCCAAGAATCATGGAAGCCTGAGAAAAAAGAGCCCACCCTGACAAATAAGTGTGCAGGATGGGTGATTATACTTGTTGGATCTAACTCCTTCGGTGTAGATGTTATGAATCAAGGAACTTCTTAATGGCATAAATGGTGGTATCCCTGTTCAGGGCCGCGATGGATGTAGTCAAAGGAATCCCTTTCGGACAAGATTGAACACAGTTTTGGGAGTTGCCGCATTCCTGCAGCCCGCCTTCACCCATAATGGCTTCCAGGCGCTCCTCCTTATTCATTTCTCCTGTTGGGTGCGCATTAAACAGGCGAACCTGACTTAAGGGGGCCGGGCCAATAAAGGATGACTTGCTGTTCACGTTCGGGCAGGCTTCCAAACAGACACCGCAGGTCATGCACTTGGACAGCTCATAGGCCCACTGCCGTTTGGTTTCCGGCATGCGGGGACCGGGCCCCAGATCATAGGTGCCGTCAATGGGAATCCAGGCCTTGACCCGTTTCAGGGCGTCAAACATGCGGGAACGGTTCACCACAAGGTCCCGTTCAACAGGGAAAGTGGACATAGGCTCCAGACGGATTGGCTGCTCCAGCTTATCCACAAGAGCTGTACAGGCCTGGCGGGCTTTACCGTTAATCACCATAGAGCAAGCCCCGCACACTTCTTCCAGACAATTGGCTTCCCAAGCCACAGGGGTTGTTTTTTCCCCTTTAGCGTTGACCGGGTTACGCTGAATCTCCATGAGACAAGAAATAATATTCATGTTGGGACGTTTCTCTAATTCAAACTCTTCTTCATACGGGGTGCTATCCGGTTTATCCTGACGTTTAATAATCAGCTTGACCGTTTCCTTACTCATTTTTGTACTGTCGCCTCCTTCGCTTTGGTGTAGTCGCGCTTCCGCGGCTTAATCAGCGACACATCGACGTCTTCATACTCAAAGCGAGGCCCTTGGGCAGACTCATCATAGAAGGCCTTGGTTGTTTTCAACCATTCTTCGTCATTCCGGTCAGGGAATTCCGGCTTGTAGTGAGCTCCCCGGCTCTCATTACGGTTTAAAGCGCCGATGGTAATCACTCGGGCCAGCTCAAACATATTCCACAGCTGACGGATGAAGGAGGCACCTTGGTTGTTCCATTTAGCCGTATCATTGACGTTAATGTTTTTATAGCGTTCCATAAGCTCCTTTATTTTCTCATCCGTTTCTTTCAGGCGGTCATTATAGCGGACAACTGTGACGTTATCAGTCATCCATTGCCCCAGCTCTTTATGCAGCACGTAGGCATTTTCATTGCCGTCCATCTTCAGGATGTTCTCATATTTCTCCTGTTGTCTCTTCAGCTCGCTGTCAAAAATGGTGGAGGACACATCCTCAGAGGACTGTTGCAATCCGTTCATATACTCGATCGCTTTAGGCCCAGCTACCATACCTCCAAAGATACAGGATAACAAAGAGTTGGCTCCCAGACGGTTAGCACCGTGATACTGGTAGTCCACTTCGCCACAGGCAAACAGGCCGGGAATATTGGTCATTTGATCATAGTCAACCCACAAGCCGCCCATGGAATAGTGAACAGCAGGGAAGATTTTCATCGGTACTTTGCGCGGGTCATCCCCCATGAACTTCTCGTAGATTTCAATAATACCGCCCAGTTTAATATCCAGCTCTTTAGGATCCTTGTGAGAGAGATCCAGATAAACCATGTTTTCCCCGTTAATACCCAGCTTCAGATCGACACAAACGTGGAAAATCTCGCGAGTGGCAATGTCACGGGGCACGAGGTTACCATAGGCCGGATACTTTTCTTCCAGGAAGTACCATGGTTTACCATCTTTATCATAGGTCCAGACACGTCCACCCTCACCACGGGCAGATTCAGACATTAAGCGCAACTTATCGTCCCCAGGGATAGCCGTCGGGTGGACTTGAATAAACTCACCGTTGGCGTAACAAGCCCCTTGCTGATATACTGCACTGGCTGCTGTTCCGGTATTAATCATGGAGTTGGTCGATTTACCAAAAATAATACCCGGTCCTCCAGTAGCCAAAATGACGGCATCAGCCCGGAATGCTCTGATTTCAGAGCTCTTTAAATCTTGAGCCACAATGCCGCGGCAGACACGGTCTTCATCAATGACAGCAGATAAAAACTCCCAACCTTCATATTTGGTGACAAGCCCGTTCACTTCCCAGCGGCGCACTTGCTCATCGAGCGCATACAACAGCTGCTGGCCGGTTGTTGCACCGGCAAATGCTGTCCGATGATGCCTTGTCCCACCGAAGCGGCGAAAATCCAACAACCCTTCTGATGTACGGTTAAACATGACGCCCATGCGGTCCATCAAATGGATAATGCCAGGCGCGGCTTCACACATGGCTTTAACCGGTGGTTGGTTAGCCAAAAAGTCTCCTCCGTATACTGTATCGTCAAAGTGTTCCCATGGGGAGTCACCCTCACCTTTGGTGTTGACGGCCCCATTGATCCCACCTTGGGCACAAACGGAGTGAGAACGTTTAACTGGCACGATGGAGAACAGATCGACAGGCACACCGGCTTCAGCCACTTTAATTGTTGCCATCAAGCCGGCTAAGCCACCACCGACAACAATCACTTTACGTTTACTCAAGCTTAACTCACCCCTTTAAAATACTGTTTACAATGCCGATTTCGATTGGTTTACACTCGGTACATACATGTGCTTCAGTGACGAACAACTGTTCATTGACTTATGACAAGGAAGCAAATTCAAACACAATTATGCTTCCGCCAATAGCCAGAATGACAAACACAAGCATCCATACGTATGTAGAGATGCGCTGTGCTTTAGGCCCAACCGTAATCCCCCACGTCACACAGAAAGACCACATGCCATTCGCAAAGTGAAACGCTGCAGAGACAACCCCAATAATATAAATGGCAAACATCACCGGGCTGGATAAAATGTCAATCATCATCTGGGCGTTTACCTCTGCTCCAAAAGCAGCAGCTACACGGGTTTCCCATACGTGCCAGGCAATAAAAATGATCAAGATAACACCTGTCAGCCGCTGCAAAAAGAACATTGTATTACGGAAAAAGCCATAATTCAAAACATTTGGTTTGGCTTGATAAGCGATGTACAAGCCGTAAATCCCGTGGTACAACAAGGGGATAAAAATAAAAAAGGCTTCCAGAAAGTAACGGAGCGGTAAATTTTCCATAAATTGTGCGGCCCTGTTAAATGATTCCGTCCCGTACAGAATGTAATGGTTGACAAACAAGTGCTGCAGCAAGAAAATACCAAGCGGAATGACACCTAGCAAAGAGTGAAGTTTACGGTTAAAATAATGACCTTTTGCTGCCATTTGACGGTCCCCCCTTCAACAACTGAGTCAATAATCTGTCACAAATTTTATTTTACTCCTTCTCAGGACAAGCGTCAAGAAAACGGTCTCACAGTCAGTTTGCTCCCTCTTAACGGCCACCCACTGGGTGAGCAAAGCAAGCTCACCCGGCATTTCCTCCAACTAACCAATAATAATGCGTTCCTTAGGATAATGATACCGCTGTTTGGTTTCTGTCTTCTTCATGGAGAACAACAGTGCCACCAGTCCGATTCGACCGATAAACATTAGCACCATCAAGATCAATTGGCTGAGGGGAGCAAGATCTGGTGTGATTCCCATAGATAACCCGCAAGTCCCAAAAGCGGAACTGACCTCGAAAATAATGGCCACCAAGTCAATGTTGTTGTCCTGCTCAATAGCTGAGATGAACAAAATGGCCAGGAACAGACCGGCGACAAATACTGACAAGACGATGAAAGCTTTGCGAATATCTTCCTGGTGCAATTCCCGTCCAAAGACATGGACATGCTGTTTGCCCTGGGCAAAGGCCCGAATCGTTAAGAACATGACCGCCAAGGTGGTGGTGCGGATCCCGCCACCTACACTGGATGGACTGGCTCCAATGATCATTAAACCAGAGATTAAGAGCAAGGTGGCCACTCCATACTGGGCAATATCCATGGTGGCCAACCCGGCACTTCTGGCTGTGACAGAGTTAAACAGGGAAAAAAACAGCTGCTGGTGCCACTCCATACCTGCATAATAGTGGCCCTGTTCCAAAAGCCAGATAGAAACGGCTCCAAAAATCAGCAAGACAAAATAGGTTGTCACTGCCACTTTGGTGAACAATGAAAAGCGATAGCGGCTATGTTTGCCGCTTAAATACTCTTTCAGTTCCACCAAAACGGGAAAACCGATGGCCCCGGCAACAATCAGCAGCATCGTCACGACTTGCACAAAATAATCATAGGCAAAGGGGATTAAAGACTGTCCCGTAATATCAAATCCGGCATTGGTAAAGGCTGTCAAACTGGCAAAGCCCCCTTGCAAAAAAGCTTCGTACCAAGGATCAAAGTAGTTCAGATAGTATGTACCTAACACAACAGCGCCAATGCTTTCAATTAATATGGCAATCCCCAGCATATTTTTCATCAGGTGGACCAGACCGGAAAATTTAAGTTGATTCTGATCTACCATAATTAGCATGCGCTGGGACAAATTGATTTTCCGCCCCATGACCAGCCAGACAAACGTCCCCAAGGACATAATGCCAATACCACCCAGCTGGATAATGACAGCCAATACGCCGATGCCAAACAAACTGAATGAATCTGCTGTACTGACCACCGTTAACCCTGTCACAGTAATCGCACTTGTCGCTGTAAACAGTGCTTCCATCAACGTTAAGTTGACTCCTGGTTTTTGAGAAACAGGCAAATACAAGAGAACAGTGCCAATCAGGATTAAAACAGCATAAGCAAGTATAATTACTCGAAATGGTGACAAAAACTGATTGAGTTTCATTCTAAAAACCCCCAACTTTCTCCTTTTCCTAGTATGATAATTTTCTGGACGTATATCAAGTGATTTTTGTGCATATAGTGAATTAACACGATCTTGTCCGACCTGGAGATGATGAGGAGAGGAGATTGGGTATGAACAAATTGTTTGCTCATCCTTATGACGAACCGGATCATGAGCTGGTTAAAATGAAGGGCCAAGCCATCCCTCTGATCAGCTACCATCTCATCCGTGACCAGTTGCTGCCCATGATTACCGGGGAGTATCAAAGTGTCATACTATACTGGGCAGGAAAAGATTTGGCCCAGCAGTTTAAGCCGCCAAACCTAAACAGCTTGACTCATCTGTTTCTCGAGTTTGGCTGGGGAGAGTTAAGCTTGGAACAAAACCAGCCTCGCCTGAAAACGTTCCGTTTGACTTCTCCTTTCTTTAACCAGCGTCAAATTGAGAAAAATCAATCTACCTTCTCCCTGGAGTGCGGTTTTTTAACTGAAGCCTTGGCCCAACTTGAGAATAAAGATGCTGAAGGGGAGTATGAACTGGTTCAAAAGAAGCAAGATGTCACGGTTCAGTTTCAGGTTTATTTGGAGGAAAAACAGGCAGAAAAGAAAGGAACATCTTCTGCCTGAACAGGTGTTCCTTTCTTTGAACCTCTTATTTGATGTAATGTTTTAATTTTTAATTGGTTGCTGAAACTTTGTCAGCGACACGGTCTAGCCCGAACGCAGCATGCAGTGTTTGTACTGCCTTCACCATATCCTTGTGTGGCACCACGCAGGAAACCTTAATTTCGGATGTAGATACCATTTTAATCTCGATGCCAGCCTCAGCCAGGCTCTGGAACATTTGAGCAGCCACCCCGGGGTTAGAGATCATACCCGCGCCGACAATGGATACTTTGGCCATATCCCGCTCATAAACAATATCTTCATAGTTCAGCTGTGCCTTGTGATCGTCCAGCACTTGCAAGGCTTTGTCCAGATCATCCGTATCCAGGGAGAAAGAAATATTGGTTTGCTCCTCTCCCTGGATATTTTGATTGATAATAATATCAACATTAATGTGATACTCGGCCAACAAGTTAAACAGGCGGGATAATACTCCAATCTCGTTTTTCAACCCCTTGACCGTCACCTTGGTCACCTGATCATCATGGGCCACACCATGCACCACTTTACCTGTTTCCATTACTGCTTCCTCCTTCACTTCTGTTCCTTCCACCGCTTCAAAACTTGACCGGACCATCAGCTTAACCTGATAATTCTTGGCACACTCCACAGCCCGCGGATGCAAGACGCCTGCTCCCAAATTGGCCAGTTCAAGCATCTCATCATAGCTGATTTGTTTTAACTGGGCAGCCGCAGGCACAATGCGCGGATCGGCCGTAAAGACACCGGTTACATCTGTATAAATGTCGCAGCGGTCAGCTCCCAGGGCAGCTGCCAGGGCCACCGCCGTGGTATCAGAACCTCCCCTGCCCAGCGTGGTAATCTGGCCGTCAGCGGTAATGCCCTGGAACCCAGCAACCACAACCACTTTGCCTTCCTCCACATAACCCAGGACGTTTTGCTTCTCAATATCTAAAATGCGTGCATTTTGATGAACATCTTCCGTGTGGATGCCGGCCTGCCAGCCGGTTAAGGAGACGGCCTCCAACCCCAATTCATGTAAAGCCATGCTTAACAAGGCAATAGAGACCTGTTCACCTGTAGTCAGGAGCATATCCATTTCCCGCGGAGAAGGCCGCTTGGTGATCTGGCGGGCCATATCAACCAGCTGATCAGTCGACTTGCCCATGGCTGAGACCACCACGACCAATTTGTTGCCATTGTCCACTTCCTGTTTAATCAGGTTGGCCACATGTTGAATACGCTCAACAGACCCAACTGATGTACCGCCAAATTTTTGTACGATTAACCCCATAAATCTCGTTCCATTCCCTTCTAATATTTTTTATCCTTGACCTGACTGTTCTTTAGCGGATTGTTGGACCCCTTGGAGGTGGTCCAAAATAGTACGGGCCAGCTTTTCACTAATCCCTGCCCCTTTAAAATCAGCGATCGTGGCTTCTTTCATTTTTTTAACAGAACCGAAATGTTGCAACAAGCGCTGCTTACGTTTAGGACCAACCCCCGGTATATCGTCCAACACCGAATGAAACATATTTTTCTGGCGCATTTGCCGGTGAAAGGAGAGGGCAAAGCGGTGGACCTCATCCTGAATACGTTGCAACAGGTAAAATTCGGGACGATCCCGCTTGATCGACACCGGTTCGGGCGGTGATCCAAACAAGAGCTCTGCGGTACGGTGCTTCTCATCTTTGGCCAGACCAGAAACAGGAATGTCCAAGCCCAGTTCATTTTCCAGCACATCCTGAGCTGCACCCATTTGCCCTTTTCCTCCGTCCACGATAATCAGATCAGGCAATGGAAGATTTTCCTTTAACAGGCGGGTATAGCGCCTTCTGATCACTTCCCGCATCGATTCATAGTCGTCCGGCCCCTGGACTGAACGGATTTTATACTTGCGGTATTCATGTTTAGCCGGTTTACCATTGATAAAGGCCACCATGGCCGCCACCGCATGAGTGCCTTGGATGTTGGAATTGTCAAACGCTTCGATCCGGCGTAAGGGACCAATGCCCAGCTGTTGGCCCAGATTAAGAGCGGCGGTGATGGTTCTTTCTTCGTCCCGTTCCAGCAGCTCAAATCTTTCCTTGAGCGCCGATTGTGCATTGGTCGTAGCCATCTGCAACAAATCCCGCTTGATGCCTCTTTTGGGCGTATGCACTTTAATTTTCAGCCATTCAGACAACAGTTCCCCGTCAATGACCTCCGGAACCAGGATCTCCTTGGGCAGCACATGCTCCTTTTCAAAGTAAAATTGACCGATAAATGAAAGCAGTGCTTCAGCCACATCATCTGTGTAGAAAGGAAACATGGACACTTCCCGCTCAATCAGTTTGCCTTTGCGGACGAAAAAGACCTGCACACACAGCCAGCCCTTATCAAAGGCATAACCGAACACATCCCGGTCCGTATGATCGTTGATGGTAATACTCTGTTTAGCAATGACCGCTTCAATATGCCTGATCAGATCACGCAACTCTTTGGCCCGCTCGAAATTTAGCTCTTCTGCCGCCTTTTCCATCTCTGCCTTCAATTCTCTGATCAGCTGCTCATGTCCTCCATTAAGGAAACGGACAATATCCTTTGTCATCTGTTCGTACTGCTCAGGGTCTACCTTAAACTCGCAGGGTGCCACACATTGACCCATGTGGTAGTACAGACATACCCGGTCAGGGATTGTTCGGCACTTGCGCAGCGGATAGAGGCGGTCCAAGAGACGCTTCACTTCACGGGCCGATCCCACATTGGTATACGGGCCAAAATATTTGCTGCCATCTTTTTTAATCCGGCGGGTCACTTCCAACCGGGGATGTTTCTCCTTGGTCAAGCGGATATAAGGATAAGTTTTATCATCTTTTAAAAGTACGTTATAGCGTGGGTTGTACTTTTTGATCAAGTTGCACTCCAAGAGCAAGGCTTCCACCGGGCTGGAGGTAATGATATATTCAAAATCGGCAATTTCACTGACCATTTTTTGGGTTTTACCGTCATGACTGCCGGTAAAGTAGGAACGCACCCGGTTTTTTAACACCTTGGCTTTACCCACATAGATGACTTCATCTTGCTCATCTTTCATCATATAAACACCGGGCTTCTCAGGAAGCAGAGATAATTTTTCTTGTAATACCGTCATTGTATACTACCCCTTTGATGCATGGAGGGTACACCTTAACTTTTTATTATAACGGAGACATAAACGGAAAGCCAGTTCCTTTTTCCTGCCAAAGTATGTTCCGACTGGCAAGGTCAAGGGACTGGCTTATGACTCAGCGAATTTAACGCTAAGAGCGCTTGATTGTGTTCAGTTTAGAGATGAGCGTTCAGTTTTTCAAGCAAAGCATCTTTGGGTTGGAAGCCCACCCATTTATCCACCACTTCGTTGTCCTTGAACAACAGCAGAGTAGGAATGCTCATCACGCCAAACTGGGAGGCAGTTTCCGGGTTTTCATCCACATTCACTTTGACAATTTTTACTTTATCGCCCAGCTCCTGATCCAGCTCTTCCAGGACAGGGGCAATCATTTTGCAAGGGCCACACCAAGGTGCCCAAAAGTCAACCAGAACAGTTCCATTCTCCACTTCAGACTTAAAATTTTGATCAGTCGCATTGACAATCGCCATTGTGTATAACCTCCTTTTTGGGAAAAGAGTTACAACTAAAGTATCCATCATTTGCAGCGCACCGATACGTTGATTATATCATTAACTGCTCGTCTGTTCCAAGATTTTGCCCAGTGTGATGCTCACACCTTGCTATAGCCTGAGGGACAAGAGGCACAACACCATAAAAAACCTCTTGCCAGGCCAATCGTTTGTACTATATAGTTCAATTGTAGGCAACATAAATTTAGAAATGATGCATGGAGGAACCTGAATGAAAGGTTGGATTTTGTACAAAGAAACGGCCAATGCCAAGCCCGAAACCTATGAAATTAACCGCTTCATCGAAGAAGCCGAAGATCAAGGCATCGATATAGATGTGTTAAGTCCCGACCAGTTTGAGTTGATCGTCACCCAGGATGACCGTAAAAGCGTGCTGGTTAACGGTGAAGTTTCTCCCTTGCCTGATTTTTTGATCCCCCGCATGGGAGCAGGCACTACGTATTTTGCCCTGGCTGTGATTCGCCATCTGGAGCGGCTGGGCGTCTTAACCATTAACTCGGCCCAAAGCATTGACACAGTCAAGGACAAGCTGTTTACCCATCAAATTCTGGCTCAGCATAATCTGCCTGTACCCAAAACAATGTTAGCCAAATATCCCGTTAACGTAGATCTGGTCGAGAAAAAGCTGGGCTTTCCTGTGGTGGTTAAAACCTTGTCCGGTTCCCAAGGCAGCGGGGTATTTCTTTCCGAAACCAAGGCTAACTTCGCCGACTTGATGGAATTTATCAATACCAACAAAAACAAGGCCAATATCATTTTACAGGAGTTTATCAAAAGCAGCCACGGCCGTGATCTGCGCGTGATCACCATTGGCGGCAGGGTGGTGGCCTGCATGCAGCGCATCTCCAAAACTGGGGACTTCAAAGCCAACTACTCCCGGGGTGGCCATGTAGAACCCTATCCGTTTTCTCCTGAGATCGAGTGGCTGGCCCTGGAGACCTCACGCATCTTAGGCCTGGACATTGCCGGTATTGACCTCTTGTTTGACGGTGATCATTTTAAAATCTGCGAAGCCAATTCCGCTCCCGGATTTGAAGGCATCGAGCGGTGTTGTGACGTGAATATCGCCAAAGAGATTTACCAGTTTATCCGCGTCCGTTTGGGGTTGCATTAACTGTTGGTTTTGTGCAACTACAGATTTACAAACGTTTGTTCTGATGTTATGCTGGTATTAGTGAGTCAGTCACCAAAGCGATCGCCTCTTAATAATAATCCTAAAGGAGGCCTCCCCATGGCTGAAGAGTTGCAAACGATGCTTCGCACACTTCTGCGTGAAGAACTGACCCCCATTCACACCGAACTGACCAAGATCAACACCAGGCTGGACAGTTTGCAAAAACGTATGGACAATCTGGAACACAGAATGGATCAGCTTGAGCAAAGAATGGACAGCTTGGAACGCAGAATGGACCAGCTTGAAGCCAGAATGGACAACCTGGAGAGCAGAATGGATAGCCTGGAGGGCAGAGTTGACCAACTGGAGGGAAGGCTCACCGCCGTGGAAAGTAACATGGCCACCAAAGAAGATGTGGCCGAATTGCCAGCTATCCGTCAAGCCGTATTAGAAACCAGCGAACGGCTGAGAAAAATGGAGGAAGCCCGTGAGCAGGAGAAACAGATGTTAAATTTGCTGTCCAGACGTTCCCTGGAACACGAAGCTAAATTTGAGCACATGAAGGAGCACTTTGCCCAGTTAGCTCTATGATGAATCCCATATTTCGCGCGGCTTCAGATACAAAAAATCTTTTTTAGCAGGAATTTCTTCTTGAATAGCCAAGTTCTACAGTAGTAAGAACAGATGAGGGTGATATCAGTGTCCAAATCGGCTATGGAAATTCCTGCTTTTCGTGTTTTTTATGTGGGCGCCGCCCCAGTCATTCGCCAGTTGATTGATGCAATGGGGCTCATTGAGCGCATCGACCGACGTTCGCCGGTCAAAAAAGAAGATTGCAAGCTTTCCGTCGGCATCAGGATAGCTGCTCTCATCATCAACCAATTGACTGAACGACGAGCCCTGTACAAAGTCGAAGAATTTATCGTGAACAAGACGTTGAACTGTTGCTCGGACCAGGCGTACAGGCATCTGACCTTAATGATGATGCACTCGCCCGGGCCTTGGATACCCTTTACAAAATCGGGTTGCAAGACATTTATTGGGAAGCGGTGCAAGGGGTTCAACAAGCAGCTGGAGACCTAACCTTGGACCGCCTGCACTTTGATACCACTTCTTTCGTTTACTACGGCTCTTCCAAAGTGGGAGAAGACGTGTTGAACATCACCCGGGGATATTCCAAAGACCATCGTCCAGACTTGCCTCAAATTAAGTTTGGGCTGGAGCCCCCCTGAAGGGGTGCCCATTTATGGTAAGTTTTAGACGGGAATCAAGACGATAAAACATGGAATCTAGACGTGATCCAATCTCTTGAACGCAGGTTCTCGCCGGAACAATTAGCCAACGCC
>NZ_JAUSUQ010000019.1 GCF_030814135.1 Caldalkalibacillus uzonensis
TATCTAGTTGATTTTCTATTCCGGAATTTGTTACACTTGATACCATAAGGTAGGGTACTCCTTTCTCTTATGGAATCTGGACAATTCCGAGGATATCCTACCTATTTTTATTTTTTCAAGTGCTTACACAAAATATTGTACGTCATCTTCAAAATAGTGGATACAATATAAACATAGACATTTATTTTAGAAAATATTGTATACATCATTTTTTTTCATCAAAAAACCCCCTGTTAAGGGGGCTGTAGATCATTTCTAATTTTTGGTCAGCGATTGAAAGGCACTTGGTTTTCGATCCATAAAGAAGGGATAAATCGATCTTGCTCTTAATATTGACTTAAAATTAAGCTCTGTAACCAGGACATCTTCTCTATCATGGGTAGATTCAGCTAATATTTCACCTAAGGCAGAAATGACCTTGCTTTCACCGAACCTTGACCAATACCCGACGTTTTTACCCATGTAATGCCTGCCAGAGGCATTACAAAAGATAACGTGACATCCATTTTCCAAAGCACGCATCAGCGGAGCGGTCTGAAATATTCGCCGCTTGTTTTCTCCATCTCCAACCCCGCCTTCTTTTCCTCCCTTCCAAATGGAACCGATCACAACCAATATTTCGGCTCCTTTGGCAGCTAACACACGAGAGATTTCGGGGAAGAAGACATCATAGCATATAACCAATCCTATTTTTCCAAATGGCGTTTCGATAACTTCAGGCTCAGGGCCAGGAGTAAAGTAAAATTTTTCAATTTGTGGGAGATGTACTTTTCTTGTGACATGCACTTCCCCTGTTTTTGAAATAAGCACTGCTACATTATAAATTTCTCCCTGTACTTCTGCCCTTTCAGCCATACCAACAACAAGAGAGATCCCGTATTTTTTAGCCGCCTCAGCTAACCGATTCGTTGTAGGCCCCGGTATGGGTTCAGCAGCTTCCCTCCAATATGTTTCCTTTTCTTCAGGTGTAAATTCTTTAACAAAACCGGTTAACCCTAGTTCCGGAAAAACAATCAGGTCAAGCCCTTGGCCCCCAAGTTCTTCAATTTTATTTAAAGTAAATAGTAAGTTTTCCTCTCTGTTCTCATAACCTACGCCACTTGTTTGAACAACAGCTACTTTCACTTTTTCCTGCATAAAAAGCATACTCCTTTGCTCTGATTTATTCTAAATTATTTTCACGATTGGTTTCATCAGGACGATACCATACTAATAAGCTCACTACAATGACAAGCAATGAAAAGATAGTACCATATAGCCAGATGGTCATCATCTCATTGACCCACATATTTTCTGCCTCCTTAAACTGATTTTTGACTAGGTTGTTCGGTTGCCACTCCTTTATTTCGAGTGGCAAATCCAACAATCAGCATGACAGTCACGCCAACCAACACCGCCCATGCACCGGCAGCCATAGTACTTTGTTCCAGATCACCAATGAGAATAATTAAGTACGCAACAATACCAGCTACTAATGAACATTTTGCCGCCGTTGCAGTAGCCAAATTGGGGAAGAACAGGCCTACAATAAGGGGTCCAAGTGTGCCGGAAGCAACTCCAGAGATCCCGACCCAGATGAACATACCCATTGAAGCTGGCGGGTTTAAGACCAAGATGTATGAGATGACACCTACTACGATAACCGTATAACGGCTTAATTTAAGCGCCATCCGGTCCGCTTCTTCAGGTGTTGCTTTAACAATGCCTCGTGGCACTAAAAATTTACGGTAGATATCATTGGCTACCAATGTCGACATCACAACAAAAATTCCGTCGGTAGTAGACATTGCTGCTGCAATGACCACGATACCTAGAACAGCTGCCATAATGGGGGGAAAAGCTTCCGTCACATAAGTTAATAAAGCTTGATCGGGATGATCGACCGTGACTGTTACCGCCGCATAAAGTCCTCCCAGAACCACGAGCAAGAAACATAAGGCAGATACCACATAAACCAAAATCATTTTCCTCATGTCTCGTGGATCTTTTAAGGCAAGCACTTTGTTAAACAATTGCGGCTGTGAAGAAAAGGCAAACTGAATAATGAAAGCACCAATGATGGCTGGAACGGCATAAAAAGCAGCAGAGTCTGGGTTTGTAAGGGCAACAAGATCTGCACTTCGTTCAGCTAAAGTGTTGTGAATGTGTGTGAAGGCTCCCGTAAATCCTCCGTGAAACATCCACAAAGCGGACAAAAATACTAACAACCCCATAACGGCCATCGCTACAGCTTGGGCTGCATCTGTATAAATATCTGCAAAAGATCCACCCCAAAAGACATAAGCCACTACAAAGATGGCAATAATGGCTAAACCCAAAGAATATGGAATCCCAAGAAGCGTTTTAAAAATCCATGCTCCTGCTGCAAACTGGGCTGCAATATAAAAGATGTTAAATAAACAAACCAAAGCAGTCCCTACACGGATAAAATCACTATTATACCGGTCTCCCAGCCAGTCTGCGAGAGAAAGAGACTTTTGCTTGATGTTCATCTCCCTCGCTCTTTTGGCCACGACAATTAAGCCAAGGGGTGAGGCAAAAATAAGGGTCATAAAGATCCATAGAGAAGAGAATCCCCATTGATAGGCCCAGCCAGGATAACCAACAAACGTCGCTGCACTAAAGAAAGTTGCTGCAAAAGCAAGGCCGAGAACATATGGACCTAGGGAAGCACCGGCAATAGCAAAGTCAGAAACAGTCGACGTTCTTTTGTAACCCAAATAGCCAAGATAGGCGATAAGAATCAAAAAGAGAACTAAACCAATCCACATATAGATTTGAATCTCACTCATCTCAGTCACACCTCCTGCCATTTTTCTAAAAATTATATTGCAAATAGCATGCCAATTATAACCCCCTATAGAATTAGCATTTTTTATAACTCTATAACTTTATGAATATGCACATATGCATAGCTTACTAAGTTCTGTTCACAATTTATTCACATTTTCGAATTGGTTTGAAAAGAGCAAAAACTATGCAACAAAGCATAAACTATTTATGCATTATTGCATGGATAGTTTATATTTCCTCAATTTTCTACTGATAGTGGATTGATTCACACCCAACGCCTTTGCCATCTCAGTTGTGTTACCATATTTTTTTAACGCTTGTAGTAATATCTCCTTTTCAGTTTTTTCAACAGCCTCTTTTAATGTTAATAGCTCTGTATTATACTGTGTATATTTATGCTCTGATTGGCCTGCAATCAGGATAATGTCATCCATTGTCACCATATCATGTTCTGTCGTCACGATAATTCTTTCTATCATATTTTCAAGTTCACGAATATTTCCTGGCCAGTCATATTCCATTAAGTAGTTAAAAACTTCCTGACTAATGCTTTTGCTTTTATTGTATGTTTGATTATATTTATTTAAAAAAGTATAGATTAAGGTAATAATATCTTCTTTCCGCTCCCTAAGAGGCGGAATATGAATGGGAATAACAGATAAGCGGTAGTAAAGATCTTCTCTAAAGGTCTTATTCTTCACCATCTCTTTCAAATCACGGTTAGTCGCCGCAATAATACGGACATCCGCTTGTTTAGGTTTGGTACCCCCAACTGGTATAAATGTTTTATCCTGTACTAACTGCAATAGCTTAACTTGTAATCCCAGTGGTAACTCCCCAATTTCATCTAAAAAAAGTGTACCGCCTTCGGCCATATCAACCATTCCAGGCTTTCCACCCTTTTGTGCCCCTGTAAACGCTCCTTCTATATAGCCAAACAACTCTGATTCCAACAAGTTTTCTGGAATGCTCCCACAGTTTACCGTTATAAATGGTCCTTTAGCACGTTCACTGTTACTGTGAATAAAGCGGGCAAGAAAGCTTTTACCTACTCCAGTCTCACCTGTAATCAAAACAGTAGAATTCACTTGCGCTACCCGTAAAGATAAATCATAAACTTTTTCCATTACACTGCTCCGCATTTCAAAAGGACGCTGTTCCCGTTTTAGTTTAATCAGTTCTTTCTCATATCTTTCCACCTGTTCCCGATAAAAGTTTAGTTCTTCTTTCAACCTGGTTTCTCCAGTTATATCACGAGACGTATTGATGACCCGGACTAATTCACCTGCATCATTGAACACGGGAGTTCCGGTCACATAGAGGCGTCGTCCCGTTTTAGTTTCCTGCAGTTGAGTGACTTGTCTCTTCTGTTCCAACACTAAACGGGTGACCGAAGGTTTAAACAATCCTTCCTCTTCTAGTTCATAAACACTTTTACCAATAAAATATTGTGCAGGGTAACCCCAAAGCTTTTCACAAGCTGAACTAACTCGCAGCGTTGTTCCTTTTGCATCTGCAACAAAGATCACATCCCACGAAGATGAAAAAATAGCATTAAGATCCTCAGTAAGATACGTCGATTTCATCATTTCATCTTGAATAAATGGAAAATCAGACAGAGGCAAAAGACAAAATAGAAGATGATGATCCCATTGTTTTGCCCTTATAAAGAAAGAATGCTGTTTAAGATCGAACTTAGTAAAGCGATGATCACGAAGAAGGGCATCCTTATTGGCCTGAATATAATTGAAAAACTCCTGTTCCAACCCACTAAGAGCCATTTGGGCATACTGATTCATTTCAAAATCATGATTGGGTGAAAGGGCTACTAATCCAATGTTAAAAGCAGAGCTTCCCTCAAAGAAGTGCAGTAAACTCCGGTTCAACATGCAGCCCTCCTTTTTTACTCAATTCTATATTTTTCTGCCCCCTGCTGGTAGAGATCATTGCCGTGACAATCATTAATCACGGTCACAGGAAAATCCTGCAGTGTTAAGCGACGGATCGCCTCAGGCCCTAAGTCTTCATAAGCGATAATTTCCTGGTGTTTAATCGCCTTGGATAATAAAGCCCCGGAACCGCCTACGGCAGCAAAATAGACCGCTTTATATTTGCAAATGGCCTCTTTGACTGCTTCGTTGCGATACCCTTTTCCAATCATCCCTTTTAAACCCAGGGACAAAAGGGCGGGGGTGTATTTATCCATGCGGCCGCTGGTCGTTGGCCCCGCTGACCCTATCACCTGACCGGGCTTAGCGGGAGTGGGGCCGACATAATAAATCGTTTCCCCTGCCAAGGAAATGGGGAGCTCTTCCCCTTTTTCGATCAGTTCCATTAACCTTTTGTGGGCTGCATCACGGGCAGCGAGCACACTTCCAGAGAGAAGGACACGATCCCCGGCCCGCAAATCCTCAACTGCCTCATCAGTCAGCGGCAAACTAATTCTTTTGACACCCAAAGCCGTTCCCTCCTTAAAAGTATAGTTTCATCTCTTGGTAGAAAAGCTGACTTAGACTATAAGATCACTTCCTTATGCCGACTGGCGTGACATTGGATGTTGACGGCGACGGGTAAAGAGGCAATATGACAGGGATAAACCTCTATCTTAACATCCAGTGCTGTGGTCGTGCCTCCCATGCCTTGGGGACCGATGCCAAGTTTATTGCATTCTTCCATCCATTCCCTTTCCAATTGGGCAATTCGTTCATCCGGATGGCGCTCACCTACTTCACGGAACAGCGATTTTTTGGCCATGTAAGCGGACCGTTCAAAGCTGCCGCCCACGCCAACACCGACGATCATCGGCGGACAGGCATTCGGACCGGCCAACCTCACTGTTTCCAAAACAAACTGCTTGACACCATCCAGTCCATCGGAAGGCTTAAGCATTTTCAGACGGCTCATATTTTCACTTCCGCCTCCCTTGGCCGTCAACTTGATTTTCAAGCGGTCCCCATCCACCAACTCAACATACGTAATCCCCGGGGTGTTATCCCCTGTGTTTTGACGGTCAAAAGGGTCCTTGACCATAGAGTGGCGCAAATAACCTTCTCCATAGCCCCGGCGTACACCTTCATTAATCGCCTCGTAAAGGCTCCCGCCGGTAATTCGGCAATCATAACCAAGTTCCACGTAAAAAACGGCCAAACCAGTATCCTGACACATGGGGATGCGTTCTTTTTTGGCAATCTCAGCATTTTGGATAAGCTGCTCTAAAACATCCCGGCCAATCTCTGATTTCTCTTTTGCCAAAGATGTCTTAAAAGCGGTCAGCATATCTTCACCCAAATCAAAACTGGCGCTTTTGCACATCTCAGCGACCTTTTCCGTAATCTCACTCACATGAACTGCTCTCATGGGCCTGTACCTCCTCATCATCTAACTGGCAGGGGCAAAAGGTGATCTCGTTTTTTTCAACTCTTAAGTAACCTTTCCATTTATCATTTTGCCGGGGATAATCCCGTCTGATATGTGCCCCGCGGCTTTCAGCCCTCTCTAGAGCTGATTTTGTTATCCAGTAAGCCATATGGATCATGTCCAACTCTATTTGTTTGATTCGCTGACCGGTGTTCTCCTCACATTGTGTTATAGCTTTAAGCTCTGTCAGCTTAGATAAAGCGTGCTCAAGGCCTTCTTTTGTCCGTTCTATGCCGACATAGTTCCACATCAGGGGCTGTATTTCTTTACGTACTTTGCGTACAGTTTGTCGCAAAAGTTGAACGGACCATTGAACATCAGTCTTTTCTATTAATCTGAATCCGGCATGCTCATGATGAACAGGTTTGCTCTCCCATGCCGCACATTCGCCAGCGCGCTTACCAAACACCAAGGCCTCAGTCAGAGCCCCTCCACCCAGGCGGTTAGCACCATGCAGTCCCCCTGAACACTCTCCACAGGCAAACAAGCCAGGAACATTGGTTCTCCCCCACTCGTCAATCTCAATGCCTCCTATGGAATAATGTTCCACAGGGGAGACTATGAGTTCTTGTTGCCCGTTGCGCTTAAGCAGTTGATAGAGTTTTGGACTTGCTTGACGCAGGTCCTCATCTTCCACTCTCGTGATATCCAAATACACCTTTCCCTGTTTAAACATTTCGTAGCTGAGGATATCTCTGGTCTCCAGCTCCTGGCGAGGATAATGCTCCATAAACCGCTCGCCTTGTGCATTGCGCATGACGGCGCCTACAGCAAACAGTTTCGTGTATAAATCAATATTTTGCGGTGAAATGAGACGATAAGGGTAAAACTGGATAAACTCGAGGTCCCTTAATCTGGCTCCCTTCCGCCAAGCCATGGCGATCACTTCGCCTGTGACATCATTAGGGTTATCCGTTTGATCATACAGTCCCCCTAAACCTCCTGAAGCCAAAATGACACTTCCTGCTGTAATCACAGTGAGGGTGTTATGATGGATGGCCACCACCCCGGCCACTCTTTCCTCTTCCAGCAAATCGATCACTGTATAATGATCGAGCAACACAGCCCCTTTTTGAGCTGCCACTTCTCTTAACCGGCGGGTAATCTGAGACCCAACCGATTTGGGATGATAACAGCGGCGGGGATAGCTGTGACCAGGTGTGACCAACTCCCGCTCATACTCCAGGGGGATGTGATACACTTCTGACAGTTCTTTAACCCTGGCCGTACATTCTTCAGCAAACACCTGAACCAAGCGCTTATGATTGATTTCTCTTCCCCCGGCCAGCATGTCTTCAACCAATTGCCGGGGAGAATCACGATGATCCAGAAGGGCTGTATGAACCGCATCAGATATGGATGACGACCCGCCATAACCGATCTTACCTTTTGCTAAAACACCAACACGGGCACCTGCTTCACAGGAGGCAATGGCAGCCCTTAAAGCTGCCTGACCGCCCCCTACGATCAAAACATCAAATGTAACTGCCTGTGGCATCCTTTTTCATCACCTTACTTTACCGGACTTGTTTCCTTAATGACATCATATCTGCGAGGACGTGGTTTAATTAATGAAACATCAACCGGTTCATATGAGAAGACAGGACCGTCTCCTGTATAGGAAGCAATCGTTGTTTTGAGCCAGTTGTCATCATCACGATCCGGAAACTCGGGCTTATAATGCGCTCCCCTGCTTTCATTGCGGTGCAAAGCTCCAAGGGTAATAACCCTGGACAGCTCTAGCATATTCCACAGCTGTCTGGTGAAAGTCACAGCATGATTGTGATATCGGGCCGTATCTGCCACCCCGATCCGCTGCCAGCGTTCCATCAATTCTTGTATTTTGTCATCTGTTTCTTTCAATTTGTTGTTGTAGCGGACCACGGTGACATTGTCTACCATCCACTCACTCAACTCCAGGTGCAGTTGATAGGGATTTTCGTTTCCATCCATCTTATATATTTGATTCAGGTATGCTTCTTGTTTACGCCGTTCAGTTTCAAACAGAAGAGAGGAAAGATCAGCAGCAGATGTGCTTAAGCCATGAACATATTTCAGAGCGCTGGGACCTGCAACCATTCCTCCAAAAATGGAAGATAATAGAGCGTTGGCCCCTAAACGGTTGGCCCCGTGATATTGATAGTCACATTCCCCGCAGGCAAATAGCCCGGGGATATTGGTCATTTGCTCATAATCAACCCACAATCCTCCCATCGAGTAATGAACAGCAGGGAAAATTTTCATCGGGACTTTACGGGGATCTTCGCCCATAAATTTGTGGTAGATATCCAAAATGCCGCCTAGTTTCCGCTCTAGATATTCCTGGGGCAAATGGGATAAATCAAGATAGACCATATTTTCCCCGTTCACCCCTAGTTTTAGGTCCACACAGACATGAAAGATCTCCCTTGTGGCGATATCCCGGGGAACCAAGTTACCGTAGGCAGGGTACTTTTCTTCAAGAAAATACCACGGTTTGCCGTCTTTATAGACCCACACCCGCCCTCCTTCACCCCGGGCCGATTCGGACATTAACCTCAATTTGTCATCTCCCGGGATGGCCGTCGGATGAACTTGAATAAACTCCCCGTTGGCATACTTAACACCTTGCCTGTAAGCAATGGCATGGGCACTTCCCGTATTAATCATGGAGTTCGTTGATTTTCTGAAAATATAACCTAACCCGCCCGTAGCCAGAATAACGGCATCGGCAGGAAAAGCATGGATTTCCATGGAGTGAAGGTCTTGAGCCACGATGCCCCGACAGATTTGTTCATCGTCTATAACCAGAGAAAGCAGTTCCCAATATTCGTATTTCTCAACGAGACCCTCGGCCTCATAACGTCTCACTTGCTCATCTAAGGCATAAAGGAGTTGTTGCCCCGTCGTGGAGCCGGCAAAAGCGGTACGGGAATATTTGGCACCACCCAGCCGCCGGAAATCAAGCAAGCCTTCAGGTGTACGGTTAAACATCACACCCATGCGATCCAGCAAATTGATGATGCCGGGAGCTGCCTCACACATGGCCTTAACAGGCGGCTGGTTGGCTAGAAAGTCCCCTCCGTAGATGGTGTCGTCGAAATGTTCCCAGGTGGAATCTCCTTCTCCTTTGGTGTTAACTGCGCCATTGATTCCACCCTGTGCACAAACTGAGTGCGAACGACGCACGGGAACTAGTGAGAAAAGCTGTACTTTTTGTCCTGCCTCTGCAATTTTGATCGTAGCCATTAAACCGGCCAGTCCTCCGCCAACAACAATGTAACGTCCCCCCATACTGCCCCTCCATTCCGTTACTTTTACTCGAACCATTCATCCAGCACACGTATCTGATCCAGTTTCATAATTTTATCTACCCAGCTGTTTGTTTGTTCAACGGAAAGTTTATCCTGGGTCATCCTTTTAAATTTGTTAATTAAGTCTTCTTTTGTCACGGGATTTTCTGGATCACCTTTGGGAAAATCAACGTGCTGGCTTAACTGTCGACCATCGTTCAGCTCCATTTCAACGAGCGAAGCCCATTTATGCGGATACTCTTCTTCAATCTCAGGATCAAGCACCACTTCTACTTTTTCCATCAAGTTCCGTATGTTCGGATCTTGTAAGTTGCGCTCATTAAAGTCATCCAAACCGGCACTTCCCTTTTCAAGAGCGACTGCCACACAATAGGGGATGCTAAATTTTGAAGCATAAACACTTTCCGGATTGGCATAGCCGGCAATCTCGATGGCTGACTGGTATGTTCGGACCCGAATGTGTCTAATGTCTGCCGGAGCAATGTTGTAAGTTTTTTGCAGCTCCAGGACCACATCGATCGGTTGATGGGTGTGACGGCAGGAAGCATGGATTTTAAAAGAATTTTCCTTTATTTTAAATACCTCTCCCAACTGTTGGGTCACTTTGCTTTCGTCGGCCTCTTCGCACATGGCCTTAAAAAATCCCCGCGGTCCTTCCAATATCCGTTTGGCTCCTGTAAACCCTTTTTGTGCTGTGATGGCCGCCAGCACACCCTCCATTGCCGCTTTGCCGGGATGTAACTGTTTTGTCATAGCCCCGTCATCAATAAATTGCCACAACCCAGCTGCTTGGGTTCCCGCAGTGCCCAGAGTATTGATAATCTGTTCCTCATCCAGCTCTAACAATTTGGCTGCAGCAGCCGCTGCACCAAATGTGCCACAAGTGGCTGTATTGTGCCAATATCTGTAATGGGAAGGACTGACCGCTTCCCCGATTCGAAAGGCAACATCATAGCCCACTACAACTGCGGTAATCAAATCTTGACCCGACTTCTGCCTGTATTCAGCTACAGCCACAGCAGCAGGTATGATCACAGTTGCAGCATGAATAATAGAGGCTTTATGGATATCATCAAGCTCAACCATATGGGACGAGGCCCCGTTCACCAAAGCGGCCTGGTAAACGGATGTTTTTCCTCCAGTCACCAAGGATGCCTGCGGGTTTCCTCCCATTTCGTCAATAAAAGCTTTCAAAATTTGTACCGGTTTATAGTGAGAACCAGCAAGCGCCGACCCCAGCCAATCCAAAATACACAATTTGGTGAACTGAACCACATCTTCTTCCAAATACTCATACTTTGTTCGGTGAATGAAAGAGGCCAAGGATTGGGATAACATTATCTCACCGCCTTTCCTGTTAACACACTGTGTAAAACATTGATCATATCATCAAACCGCTCAACAACATGAGCACCGGCTTCGTGCAACTTTTTCATCTTGGTTGAAGGCCGCCCTTCACCGCCGGAAATCATCGTGCCGGCATGGCCGAAAACAGTTCCTTCCGGCATGTTCTCCGTAAACCGGCCGGCAATATAAGAGATTAATGGCTTGGAAAACCCGCCTTTTGTCAAGAATTCAGCGGCATCCTCTTCAAATGAAGTTCCCGGCTCAGAAAAGACAACAACCGCATCGGTATCATCATCTTTCTCAAACAAGGTTAATAAATCAACAATGTTACTGCCGATCAGCGCATCTCCTCCCATGCCGATACTGGTACTCACCCCAAAACCGGCCCTTTTCACCATCCATGACGTCTCGGCCGTCATGCCGCCGCTGCGGGAGATCACCCCGACACGTCCCGGGACAAAACAGCGCTCCGGATTGTCCCCACCGATTGATCCCAGTTTCATGCGGTCTCCCGGATTAATCATGCCTACTGTATTGGGCCCAATCAGATGAACTCCGTTTTTTCTGGCCAGATGCAACATTTTAAGTACATCAAGTTGAGGAACATTTTCGGTGGTGACGACAATCACTTTGATACCACTGGCAATGGCCTCTTCCACGGCATCCAAAGCAAAGGGAGGCGGAACAACGATTAGACTGGTATTCACACCGTGCTGTTCAACAGCCTCCTTAACCGTGTCATAAACAGGAACGCCATGAACATTCATACCTTTCTTGCCGGGGGTTACTCCGGCAAGCACTGGAGTACCGTAATCCAGCGTGTGCCGGGTAATCATGGAAGCTTCTCGTCCTGTAATACCTTGTATTAAAATTTTGGAATTTCGATCAATTAAAATAGCCATTATTGCTGCACCTCTTTCATACGCTGAACCATCTTCTCGGCCGCCTGCATCAACGTGATTTCTTCCCCGTAATATTCCACCCCTGCTTCAAGGAAAATCCGCCGGCCTTCCTCATCATTCACCCCTGCTTCCCGGACAACGACCGGGAATTTACTTAAGTCGATATTCATGTCCTTTAAAGCACGAACAATTCCCCTGGCCATGACATCCACCTGCGTGTTGTTGGTAATGTTATGGGCCACAAACAATCCCTTTACCCCTGGTTTGGACAAAATACCTTTTGTTAGTCCATACACCTTTTCCTCTGGCGGATTACCGCCCGTCTCTGTATAGTTAGCTGGTTGGCCACCCAGATCCACCAGTGCATCAAAACTGAGCAGACTTCCGCCTCCCCCGCCGCACATAAAACCAATATTTCCGCCTTCCATCTCCGTATACCTCGCTGTCCCCCGGTAATCGGCATTGTTGATTTCTATCATTTTCTTCTCCAATTCTGTCAGCGGACGCCAGGCCCTTTCACTGCCCACTTCCACTTTACCTGCCAACTCCGGCTGGCGATACAGGGCTGAGTCGTCCACGCCCATCACTGACGCGGCAGCAACCACTGTTCCCTCTTCCGTTAAGACAAGAGGATTGATTTCCAGTAAATAGGCGTCATAGGTGATAAACACATCATAAAGCTGCAGAAGAAGCTGTTGGGCCTGCAGCAGTTCCTTGCCTGTCAAGCCAAGCCGGCTCCAGATCTCCTTCGCTTCAAATGGCCTCAGTCCCCGGAAAATATCCACATGATGAGTAACAATGCGCTCGGGATGTGCCATGACCAGCTCCTCAACATCAACACCGCCATCCAAAGTGGCAACAATTACTGGTTTTTGCCTCTTTTTATCGATGGTAATGGAAACATACCATTCCTGTTTAATGGCCACTTTCTCTTCAACCAATACTTTTTCAACAGGGAAATGTCTGACAGTCATGTTCAACAATGACCGGCTTCTTTCATAGGCTTCCTGAGGGGTATCAGCAAACTTGATGGCACCTGCTTTGCCCCGCTTTCCTACTGGAACCAATGCTTTTAAAACAACGGGACATCCTAGTTCCTCCGCTGCTTTCATTGCCTCCTCCGGACTATTGGCCACCCTGTGCTCAGGTGTCGGTACCCCTCTTCGCCCAAGCAGGCGTTTACTCTCATGTTCAAGCACTCTTCCCACTCTGTTCTCCTCCTTTTGATCATCAGATTCGTGCTGAGCCCCGGTTATGTCTGCTTGTTGATCTGTTCATACAGTTTCAAGACTTGCATCGCTTTGTGAACAACTGGGGGGTCAATCATTTTTCCGTTCAGTTGTATGGCAGCTTCTCCCCTGCTTCGTGCTTGCTCAAAAGCTTCTACAATTTGTCTGGCCTCTGTTACTTCTTGCTCGGAAGGGGTGTAGACAGCATTGACCGGGCCAATCTGTTTAGGATGAATGACCAATTTGCCTTGAAATCCCATTTTTTTGGCCCGTTCCGTCTCCCTGATCAAACCCTCAATATTGTAAATATCGATGTAAACGGTATCAATCGGCCCCCTGATTCCCGCTGCACGGCTGCTGTTGACCAGATGTGCCCTGGCATAATAGACCTCCCAACCTTCCTCCGTCATTTCCCCCTGGATATCAGCTGTGTAGTCAACGGATCCAAAAGCTAAATGCAGGACACGCTTGGAGGCCCGGGCAATATCATAACTGTTGTGTACACCAAGTGCTGTTTCTATCTGGGGAACGATTTTAAAGTGACCAGGAGGAAGTTGCTTCTCCTTTTCCACCCGATTAAGGTACTCATCCAATTGTTTTATGTGAGCTGGGTCTTCTGTTTTGGGCAACATCACGCCTCCACATCCTGCCTGGGCCACCGCTTCCAGATCCTGTTGATAATCAGGTGTTGTCGCGCCATTAATGCGTACCACTCTCGTTTGCCCACTTGTGATCTGTTGCTGTAGCGCTTCGGCGACCTCTTGGCGAGCAACATCTTTCCTGCCCATCTCAACGGCGTCTTCCAGGTCATAAATAATTACATCGGCATCCAACGTTAAAGCCTTTTGCATCGCTCTCTTGTTCGTCCCTGGTACAAAGAGCCAGGCACGGTGTTTATTCATGATTAACTCCTCCTCCGGGTTTACGATGAACGCCCATTATTCTTGAGCATAAATGCTTTAAGGTCTTCACCTGTACGGTGAATGTGTTTAGCCATTAACCGAGTGGCCCGCCCGATATCTTGCACCTTGATCGCTTCAACGATCGCCCGGTGTTCCTGATTGGATAAATGGATTTGTCCCTCTAACAAAAATGGCGTGTAGTTGGGGACACCATGACTAAGCGAACGGATCAACCCTTTCAAACGCTGCCAGGAACACCCTTTAAACAGCAGCCGGTGAAACTGCATGTTAGCTTCTATAAACTGGTGGGCGTTATCTTTGCCCCCTTCCATCTTATGAAGCAAATGTTCAAGTTCTGCTATGTCTTCTGTTGTCAACAACGGAATACTCTTTTCCAAAGCCAGTGATTCCAACATGGCGCGCAAGGTATAAATCTCTTCAACTTCATGCAAGGATAACATTTTAACAATAGCACCTTTATGGGGTTCTAATACCACCAGGCCTTCTGACTCCAATTGCCGCAGCGCCTCCCGTACCGGCATACGGCTGACTCCAAGTTCTTGTGCCAGTTCATCCTGCACCAGCCTCTCACCAGGTTGAAAATCTCCTTTGAGAATGGCTTCACGCAAAATGTTACATACCCTTTTCTGCAGTGTACTTCTGTCTTCAAGCTGCAATCCACGTTTTTGTTCCATTTCTATCCCTGCCTTCGTACATTTCGGATAAAGGATATTGGATCCGATTTGTTTTGCTGAAATTATACTATAGTTTAACTTTTTTTAAAAGATAGATTTTTATTTACGCGCTTAAAAAAACGGGAAAAGAGGTTCCTCTTTTCCCTGATTACTGTTTAATACAGTCCCATCCATTGCCACCATGTCATCACAACAAGCACAACGATTAGGGTTGTCAACAATGTAAGAATGATGCCCGGAATGTAAAAATCTTTTTGGCTTATTAGCCTTGTACTGTGAGCCAATACATTGGGGATCGTCTCCACGACCAGAATAAATCCTAACACACTGGTAATTCCGGCAATCACAGCGAAAGCGATCGGATCAGCCGAAATTTGCAGCGCCACTGTCATAAATACTGGAACAATCGTTATCACAGCTGTGCCAACATTGGAGACTCCCAAATGGAAAAGCTGGACAATGATAACAATGGTAAAAACAGCTAATAAAGGGTGTTGTAAGAATGCCAAAAAAACATCGGAAAAGAGGATCGATGTCACATAATCGATCGAGCCTGTATCATTTAAGATGCGTCCAATTGATAATGTGACGCCAACCAGCAACAACATATTGACATCTATTTTTGATAATTGATCCCACCTGGCAATCCCTATTCCAGGAATGCCCATTAAAACGGCAGCAATCAATGCTGGAATAGCAGGGTGCAATCCATGAAGTCCCTGCGACACCCACAGCAAAACCGTTAGAAGGAGTATAACTAAACAGCGCTTATCCTTTGGACCCAACTTTCCTAGTTCTCTTATTTTAATCTCTAATTCTTTTCTTATATCCCTCAAATGAGTGAATTGAATAGGATAAGCCTTGTATACCACATACCAGGTCACTGGTATTGATAACAACCAAATCGGAAATGTATATAAAAACCAGTCAAAGTAGGAAATAGTTGTACCGGTATAAATATAAACGATTTCCACCACCAACACATTTCCAATTGCTGCTGGGAGAAAACCTATTCCTGAAATATTTCCACCATATGCCACTGACAACATCATTTGTTTTTTATAGTTAACCTGATCTTGTAACTGCAAAATATTAATCAGTGCTAATATCACAGGCAGTACCAATGTTGTTCTTACACCGGTAGCAGGTATAAATAGGGAGAGAATTTGAGGAATCATGATGATACCAAACAGCAAAGCACCTGGTGAGTTTCCTGTCACCTTTAACATACTGTAAACCACTCGTTGACCTATTGTGGTACTATGCACGCCTTGAGCCATCATCATGCCGCCAACAATCAGAAAAGTCGCTCCAGTTGAAAATCCGCTAAGCGCCTCGTCAATGGATACGGTCTGAAAGAGAACATAAAGTATTAAAATTAATAGGGAAGTGAGTCCAAAGGAAAAGAGCTCAAAGATCCATAGTACAAGACCTAAAAATGTGATGGCTAAAGTGGCACGGATAGACCATGTCGTGTCAGGTATAAACAAGAGCATGAGAAAACCTAATAATCCAATAAATAGAGCAATAACCGTTTTGGTGTCAACTTTTTCATACACTTTAGAACTGATTTGTACGTTTTGATTTGCTATTTTTTTGGGTTCCACTTAAAATCACAACCTAATAACGAAAATGTTTTTCAAAATTTGTTAACAATCTAAATTTATGATACCATATCTAATAAATTTGGCTATTAATTCTTGAATTAATCATTGTACGAAGGGATGATATCATTTATGAAAAAGATTGAACTCGCCGTGATACCCGGAGATGGCATTGGTACAGAGGTCGTCCAGGAAGGATTAAAAGTGTTAGATGTCATAGCAGAGCTACATGGGGGATTAACATTTGAAACAACAGAATTCCCCTGGGGATGCGAGTATTACTTGCAACATGGTAAAATGATGCCTGATAATGGACTTGATACGCTCAAAAATTTTGATCAAATCTTTCTTGGTGCTGTCGGCTTCCCAAGTGTCCCCGATCATATTTCTCTATGGGGATTACTCATCCCTATTCGCAGAACATTTCAACAGTATGTTAATTTAAGGCCTGTCAAACTATTGAGGGGAATGGACTCTCCTTTAAAAGGATATCAGGCTGGCGCCATTGATTTTATTGTGGTCAGAGAAAACAGTGAAGGGGAGTACTCCAGTATAGGCGGACGAATCCACCATGACACTCCCCATGAAACAGCTATTCAAGTCAATTATTTTTCCCGCTATGGGATAGACCGAACGATTCGTTATGCGTTTGAATTGGCTAAAAATTCTCCGCGCAAAAAATTGACATCAGCCACCAAGTCAAATGGTATCACCTTTACAATGCCCTTCTGGGATGAAGAGTTTAAGCGTATTCAAGCAGACTATCCTGAAGTAGAAACGGAAATATTCCATATTGATGCGTTAGCAGCCTATTTTGTGACCAGACCGGAATCTTTTGATGTTGTTGTGGCCTCCAACCTCTTTGCCGATATATTAACTGACATTGGCGGGGCCATCATGGGCAGTATTGGGATTGCTCCTGCAGCAAATATTAACCCAGAAGGCAAGTACCCCTCGATGTTTGAACCGGTTCATGGTTCGGCTCCCGACATTGCCGGTAAAGGGATTGCCAACCCAATTGGTCAAATTTGGACAGCCAAAATGATGCTGGATCATCTAGGGGAACATGATTTAGGAGAAAAGCTGCTCACAGTAATCGAAGAAACATTACTGGAGGGCATCAAAACGCCAGATTTGGGCGGCAAGGCCACCACAACAGAAGTGGGAGACGCCATTTGCGATAAGCTTCGCCGACTAGGATAAACAAAGAGACGCTGTATTGTTAGTCAGGCTATCTGTTTAAACTTATAAGTGGGGCTGCCTAAGTTAAGCCTTAGGACAGCCCCAGATTACTATAAGATATGGTGGGAATGTTCTTCAATAGCATTTTGTTGGACATTAAAAAATTGTTCTGCTCCGCATAAAAATGGCTTTAAAAGCCCCGTAAGTACATGACACTGAATTTTCTGGCGACCGAAAGGTCGCCATGCTTCTTTCATCTCACTCATCAAACATTACCCTGGCTCAGAATTAATTTTGATCATTATCCGCATAGATGGCCATCGCATCACGCATAAATTTGGCCAACCCGTCACCGAATTGGTCAATGGTTTCGGTAAAACGTTCATCGTCCACATACATTTGACCCAGTCCTTTGAATGCCTCCAATGAGTAATGGCCGAAATTTTCATTTAAAAAGTCATACCATTCCTTAATCGCTGCCTGTGCCTCTTCTGATTCAGGTGAGCCATGACGTAAGGCGGCCAGTTTATTATAGATCGCATTGGCAGTTTTTGACATGGCTTCTCGTTCTTCTGTAGACAGATTATTTATCTTGGCAGTCATGTTGTCAACAGCTTCATCTCCCCAGCGTTCACGTGCTTCTTGTTCGTACGGATTATGACTAAAGTCAAACCCCTCAAATTTCTCTTTGTTTGTCATTTGAATTTCTCCTTTCATATGTTGGATTGTTTTATCAATCGTGTTGATCATCCTGTCGATCCGGCTGCGTTTCTCAAGCAACATTTTCCGATGTTGCTGTAACGCCTCCAGCCGGTTAAATGATGGACTACTGATAATCTCTTTAATTTGCTTTAATGGAAAGCCAAGTTCTTTAAAAAACAAAATTTGTTGTAACGTCTCCAGATTATCGTCCGAATAGAGACGATACCCGGATGGGGTTGTCTCCTCAGGTGTTAACAATCCTATCTCATCATAGTAGTGCAACGTGCGTACGCTAATGCCTACTAAATCGGCCACTTCTTTCACACTCATTTTCATCGTTTTCCACCCCCTTCTGCAGTTACTATAAAGTATCACGTGACGTGAGAGTCAACAGGTATTTTCATTAAAAAAAGAGAAAGGCAGTTCCTTGAGTGTTCATTTTTCTGCCTTTCTCTTCGTCATCCTATTTACTTTTGGCGAATCTCTTCAATGCTGTCAATATCAACGTAAGTGGGAACAACCAAACCGATTTTCGCTCCATCCAGGTTAGGTCCTAAATCCACAAAGTCATCTCTATAATCCTCATAGTAGGCAGCGTGTGTACCAGGCAGCCAGGCTGCAACCATTGCATCAGCTTCTCCGCTGGCCACCCCGGCGAACATCACCCCTGCTTCAACCGGTGTTAATTCCACTTCATAGCCGATTTCCTCTAAGACAAGGGCGATCACATGGCTGGAAGCAATTTCGGAATCCCAAGTCACATATACCAATTCCAGCTGTTCACCATCAACGGGTTCTACACCTTCAATCCAGCGATCCACAATGTCACGGTTATTATTAATCCATTTTTGGGCAGCTTCAAATTCACCCATATCATTTTGGGCAATGTCCACCATGACCTGGTTCATATCATCTGGTGTCCAATAAAAGTTATCCAACACTTGATAAGCACTGGGATGTTCTTCCTCAAGTCCTTGGCGAACCAATGTATGGATGCTTTCTTCTTCACCGTAGACCCCTTTAGGATCATCCAGATATTTTAAATCGTAAGCGGCAAATTTCCAGTGCGGTGTCCAACCTGTCACCACGATCCACTCTTCATTTTCAATAGCAGCACCTAAGGCGGCAGTCATGGCTGCGCTTGAGCTGGGCACCAACTCAATATCCAGGCCGTATTCTTCAATCGCTTGTTCCGTGGCTTGCATAATACCTGCACCTGCATCAATACCGGTAATATGCTCAAAACCTTTTTCCGTTTCTTGTACCGCTTCCCCACCGTTGTCAGCGCCAGTTTCTTCCGTACCGGTGGTTTCTTCAGAACCACACCCGGCAACAATTAAAGCCAAGCTGAGCAGTACTGCCCACAATATAAATAATTTTTTACCTTTCAACACACTCATCCTTTCTATGTTTGTTTTTGTTTATTGCCCATCAATTGGGTAATACGATCCAACACAATCGCCAGGATCACAATGCAGAGTCCGGCTTCAAAGCCTTTGCCCATTTGGTTTTGGGTCACAGCTTGGTAGACATCACGCCCCAGGCCCCGGGCCCCGATCATGGAGGCAATCACAACCATGGACAAGGCCAGCATAATGGTTTGGTTAATACCGGCCATAATGGTTCTCTTGGCTAACGGAAGCTGCACTTTAAACAATTTTTGATTACTGGTTGAACCAAAGGCATCGGCCGCTTCAATAATATCGACAGGTACTTGCTGGATACCCAAAATGGTGAGTCGGATAACGGGTGGCATGGAAAAGATAACGGAAGCCACCACACCCGGTACAGTGCCGATACCAAAGAAAAAGACAGCAGGGATCAGGTAGACGAAAGCTGGCATGGTTTGCATAAAATCGAGAACAGGGGTCAACATCTCTTTGATCCAAGTTTTTCTGGCAGCCAAAATGCCCAGGGGGATACCGATCACTACAGAGATGAGCGCTGCTGTCAAGACAAGAGACAAAGTATAAACCATATTGTCCCAGTAGCCCAAATTCCAAATCAAACTTAGACCGATTATGATAAAGATAGGTAATCCCCATTTTTTGCGCTTCCAGAAGACAGGTACAGCTAAAAGCAGAATCAGCAACCATTCCGGAAATAAAAAGAGCAAGGACTCGAAACTGTTGGCCACAGTAGAAATGATCCAATCTATTCCGTCAAAGAAAAATTTAAATTGTTTCAGCCAATCAACAAAATGCTCGAGCCAGTCTCCCAGGGGTATGCCTGCAGTCAGCCAATTATTCTCCATCATGTTTCACCCCATTTCCGGCCAGGGCAGCAAGGATCGCTCCCCGTACAACCACGCCGCGCAACCGCTTGTTGTGGTCAATAACAGCCAGCGGGATGGCTGTGTCATACACCTGTTCAAATAATTCATGCAGAGGGGTTTCAGGATCTGACGTCGGGATGTCACGAATCATGATATCCTCCAGGCTTTCTTGCCCTTGCTTGATAGCCTGTGACGCTTGATCGGCAGATACGGCACCCAAGAGTACTTTATTGCGGTCAATGACATAAATGCTGGACAAGCCTTGGTCTTGCATCCGTTTTAAGGCCACGCGCAAGCCGTCTTTGCCTAAAGTGACCGCTTCTGCCCGTTTCATCACATGACCGGCAGTCAACACCTTGGATAAATCCACATCCTCCACGAAGCGTTCCACATAATGGTTGGCCGGGTTCATCAAAATTTCTTCCGGTGTGCCAATTTGGACAATTTGGCCGTCCTTCATTAAGGCAATGCGGTCTCCCAGGCGCAGCGCTTCGTCCAAATCGTGGGTAATAAAAATAATCGTTTTCTTCATCTGAGATTGTAATTCGAGCAATTCGTCCTGCATGTCCTTACGGATTAAGGGATCCAAGGCACTGAACGCTTCGTCCATCAATAAAATATCCGGATCATTGGTCAAAGCTCTGGCCAGACCAACCCGCTGCTGCATGCCCCCGCTGAGCTGGTCGGGGTACTGCTGTTCCCAGTCCTTCAAACCCACCAGTTCCAAAGCTTTCAGGGCCGACTGTTCCCGTGCGGCTTTATCAACGCCTTGCACTTCCAAGCCATAGGCCGCATTTTCCAGCACGCTGCGGTGTGGAAACAAGGCAAAACGTTGGAAAACCATACTCACTTTTTTCCGCCGGACTTCCCTTAACTTATCCGGCTTCATTTGCACAATGTCTTCGCCGTCAATATGTATCGATCCGGATGTGGGATCAATCAGACGGTTTAACATACGTACCAGGGTGGATTTACCGCTGCCCGACAAACCCATAATGACGAAGATTTCTCCTTCATTAACCTCAAACGTAGCGCGGTTAACACCAACGGTACAGCCTGTCTCCTGCAAGATTTCCGCTTTGGTTTTTCCCTGTTCCAAAAGCTGCATCGCCTTCTTGGTCTGTTTGCCGTATATCTTGGTTACTTCATGGACCGTAATCTTTTTCATAACGTCACCTCAACTTTTCCCTTTCAACACTTTTCATGGTAACGTATGACCGAGCCCAAAAACAAAGGCCATATTTCAACATATATGCCCATAAACTTTGTAAAGTTTTTTCTGTACAAACAAAACATACTGTATCCTTAGAATAACTCCGGTTTCCTATGATTTAGGACCCAATACCTCCGTTTCACTTTTATCAGCGGTTTGTTAAAATCAAAATAGCTTTGCCTTAAAAAGGAGGCACCAGGAACATGCAAGATAAACAATGGCAGCACTGGCATGACACGCGTCAAAAAGTGATTCAAACCATTTCACAAAATATGCATTTATTTGGGATTACCCCTAGTGTGGGGCGATTGTACGGGATCATGTATTTTGAAGACCGGCCCATGACACTGGATGAAATGTGCGACGCGCTGGGGATGAGCAAAACCAGTATGAGCACCGGTGTGCGTGCCTTAATTGAAATACATATGGTTCATAAAATCTGGCAAAAAGGCGTTCGCAAAGACTTGTACCAGGTGGAGGAAGATTGGTACAAAACGTTTGTGGGCCTGTTTACCACCAAGTGGAGAAAAGCGCTGGAGAGTAATGAGCAGCAGGTACAGCAGGCTTATCAGGCATTATCCGACCTGTATAAGCAAACGGTAGATGAGCAGCTAAAAGATAAAATTGAAAAGGATCTGGATAAGTTGCAACATGCGATTGAATACTACGACTGGCTTAAACGTCTAGTGGAAAGTTTTGAGTCCGGACAGATCTTTGAATGGGTTCCGAAAACGGAGGGTAAGTCAGCTCAAGCTGAACGGTGAGGACGATAGCGAGGAGGATGTAAGGAAAAAATGGGGATCTCTGACCAGCAGAGGTCCCCTTTTATCTTATAGGTATTTTACTTTTAATGACTAAACTTCTTTGTATAGTATGTGGTAAATCCAATGATAACAGGCAGCATAACTATGGTCGGTATAAACCACAAAACAGGATGGGAACCAGCAATATTAAGCAGCTGAGGTGCACCAAACACTGTAAAAGCCGTAATCGTTGCAATACTGCAACTGAGCATACCCACGATATGTTCAATCAGCCATTGCCCCTTCATTTTTGGCACACGCAACCAATACCACAATTGTGATCCGCCCAAGAAGATACCTACCAACGGGAACCAAGCCAATAATGGAAAGTTAATGAAATGGCCATATATACTCATCCCAATGCCGCCCGATAGTAAAAGAAAAGGAAAAAGCAAATCAATGGAATGGCGGTGCCGGCTCTTTCTGTGCTTAAAACGAAGCACCCGAATACCATACCAAGCGGTAGCCGCACTTAATAATCCGATATAAATGAGAAACCAGGCAAAGGAAATCACCTCAGAATCACTATAAGGAGAAAAGAAAATGCGGTATAGGCCCATATACCACGCCGAAACACTGACAATGGCCATGGCAGACGTATAGATCCAGCCTATTCTGGTGTGTACCTTTCCGCCTTTTTTCGTTACAATAGGTATCCAAAAAGTGAATAGAGCTAAAAATCCGGCAACAATATGTACCCAGCGCATGCCCTCAAATAAAATCATATTGATCACTACGCCTTTCTCATTAATCATTGAGGTGGAGCACAAAACCATTTTTATTAGGGTAGGAATTAAAACACACCAATGCTGATTATTTTGAGAAAATCGAGGTCGCTTTTGAGTTTCCAAACTTTTATAGTTTAGCCGTTGTACCGCGCTTGAAAATCTCGTATTTTTTTGGCCCCCTCTATTCAGTTGCCAAAGAAAAGCCGCATGCTCAACAGCCTTGCGCCCGGGAATGTTGTTATGAGTTTCAATTCCTCAAGGTAGCCCTTTCACCTAAGAGCTACTTCTGATGAAAGTAATTAAAGATGACAAATCCCAAAAACAGAAGAACTTCGTCTAAATCCTCAAGGTCGTTTACAAATTCAAGTTTATACGTCCACAATTTGATCCGCTTACCGATCGCAATTGTTTGGCCTGATTTATTTTCTATTTTGGTTTCTGATCCAATAACAAATGAGGAATAGTAGTAAGTTTCTCCGTATCTCAAGATGGTTTTTTCTTTAAGTGCTCTGGTGTTTTTCCAGGATAAATCGTTTTGGATTTCCCCGCGTTTTTCACCTTCAACTATAATATCCCAAAATACATTAGATCCTATTTTCTTATCTTTTTTCTTCGTTTCACGGATCTCGATCACAGATCCATTAAACAATTCAACCTTAAAATTTAGATAAAAACTATATTTAAACACAGCACTGGATAGAAACCAATACCATACATTAGGGTAATACCGTCGGTAAACGGCTACCTAATTACCATTCTTAAAGATCATTTTCTCAGAAGTAGAAGCTCGACTGACGATACGAAATATAACACATTCTTACCGTTAAAGAGTTCATTTTCTTCTCCTAAATTCGGCTGCTCTCGCTCTTTTTTCTTTACACACCTGTCGATGATTAGAATGAATAATATTCCCAGAGGGAACATCAGCAAAATATATAATTGGCCTATATCAAATTCACCTTTAATGATATACCTTAATAACATTCCTATTAAACCGGCCAGGAATAACAACAATAATTCTGCCACTAATGATGCTCCTTACTTTTTTCAACATGATTCTAGGTTCATTATTATTTGACCTGCATACAATGACCAATTTTCACTTTTACGTTTAATAAACTTATAGTGTTGGAAACTTGTACTATTAATTCAGTAAAATGTTTTTGACGTGTCATGATCATCAACCCCCGATGTAATGTGTAATGACTACCTTAGTTGTATAATTCATAGGGGGGCTAATAAGTTTTGACATTCTTGAAGAACGGGGTATCAATTCCTCAAAGGTAAGATCCAAACATATAGTCCGTTCTGTTCAATCTGAGCAATACCCGCCCGTTTCATAGGTAAGATCTAAACACATAAGGTCTGCGGGCTTAGTCACGTGAATGTCCGGGTTTCAATTCCTCATAGGTAAGATCTAAACTCGAAAAATCCGGGAGGGAAAAGCGAGCTTGCGTCGAACTTGTGTTTCAATTCCTCATAGGTAAGATCTAAACTTTCCGATGTCGAATTGCTTTAAATCTGATTCGCCTGCGTTTCAATTCCTCATAGGTAAGATCTAAACGGGAGTACCGCATATTCCCGTCCATCACATTCCGTAGTTTCAATTCCTCATAGGTAAGATCTAAACGCAAACGTTGAGATCATTTCCGCGTCCGGTTCTCGGGTTTCAATTCCTCATAGGTAAGATCTAAACCTGAACACGAGATTTTCCTTCATAAAAGATTTGCCACGTTTCAATTCCTCATAGGTAAGATCTAAACACGGATATGCCAGCAGTGCAAGGTTAACGCTGGACAAGTTTCAATTCCTCATAGGTAAGATCTAAACTCGATAAGTTCTACTGTGAATCGTTCGTTGTGGCGTCTTTTTCAATTCCTCATAGGTAAGATCTAAACCATATTGGTTTCCAAATGGGTTTCCATATTGGTTTCGTAGTTTCAATTCCTCATAGGTAAGATCTAAACGTGCATACTTCCACATCAAAAAAGGCCAACCATACCACGTTTCAATTCCTCATAGGTAAGATCTAAACAAATTCAACATCACACCTGCTGTATAAGAGAGGGTGAAAGTTTCAATTCCTCATAGGTAAGATCTAAACTGGCAAGTGTCACAACATCTTCAACGCTGTCAGGGTGTTTCAATTCCTCATAGGTAAGATCTAAACTTTTCGCTCCATACCCGCCAGTCACTCCGGAATGTGCAGTTTCAATTCCTCATAGGTAAGATCTAAACAAGGAGGCAACCCCTGTCAAAAATTCGCCTGAACGAGTTTCAATTCCTCATAGGTAAGATCTAAACCGGCGTTCAAGTTGTTTCAGTCCTTGGTTATCTCCAAGTTTCAATTCCTCATAGGTAAGATCTAAACGATCTGAGACAATGTCGAAGCATATGGCGGGATATGGTGTTTCAATTCCTCATAGGTAAGATCTAAACGGTGCGGAACATACCGCAGACCACCTCCTTTCGTTAGCGAGTTTCAATTCCTCATAGGTAAGATCTAAACTTGCAATAGATAATCACCTTGCCCGTCAGGGAGTCGAGTTTCAATTCCTCATAGGTAAGATCTAAACCGGGAAAAGGCCGAATCTAAAGGCGATGACGACGAAGTTTCAATTCCTCATAGGTAAGATCTAAACGTAGGATGAAATTTCTTTCCTTCCCCTTTACTTGAAAGTTTCAATTCCTCATAGGTAAGATCTAAACTCCCCGTAGGCCATAGCGTCACTCCTTTCATATTTCGGTTTCAATTCCTCATAGGTAAGATCTAAACCGTAGCCGATGCCGAACCTTTCCGTGCTGACCAAGTCGGTTTCAATTCCTCATAGGTAAGATCTAAACTTGTAAGTCCCGTTGATCCTAGCCAAAGGATCACCCCCGTTTCAATTCCTCATAGGTAAGATCTAAACTCATCACGGCTTGCCTTTCTCTCAGCTTCTCTTGTGCGTTTCAATTCCTCATAGGTAAGATCTAAACCGGCTGTGCTGGATTCATACAATTCGTTGGTGATCACAGTTTCAATTCCTCATAGGTAAGATCTAAACGAGGTGGATGTACAGAATGGGCCTGATCAAAGGAAGTTTCAATTCCTCATAGGTAAGATCTAAACCTGCCTACAACATATTTCCACCACTGTCTTGCCACCAGTTTCAATTCCTCATAGGTAAGATCTAAACTATACTCGATGAACGTCGGGTTTTGCGTGCGCCAACGAGTTTCAATTCCTCATAGGTAAGATCTAAACATTACGCGAATGAAGGCGTGGATGGTTTTGAGCCATAGTTTCAATTCCTCATAGGTAAGATCTAAACGACGAATATGATCGCCTAAAAGCGCAGGCGGAATAGGGGTTTCAATTCCTCATAGGTAAGATCTAAACCGACGAGGAAGGCAACGTCAAAGGCATCGATGAGGCGAGTTTCAATTCCTCATAGGTAAGATCTAAACCCAAAAAGTGCTGATAATACAGTATTCGATCTATAACTTTAAAAATCCTCCTTCAATTTAAAGCTTTTAAACTTTGTTACATCAACCCTCTATCTATCTGGCTTCAAGGGTAATTTTTCATAATTTTCTGTGTCGTCGATCCCCGAGGTTTTTTGCACTACTTGGGATCGACGACACAGAAACTGTATAGACGCTATCTACTGAATACATCACCAAAATATCTACAAAATATTCTCATCTCCACCCTTTTTTAATCCCATTTCTTCTCGTTTAGAATAACGCTTGGTTCTAAAAATATAAAAGACGACGGAGTCCTCCTCAGGATCAATCAAACGGCTAAGCTCAGTTTTCAATTTAACATAATTAGCTTGCGAGATCTCACCTTCAAACACCGAATTTTGAACCCAGTGCAAATATTTGCGGCAAATCTTCAGCGCCTTGGCTACTCTCTTCTCATTGAAATCATACACCACAATGACAAACACTGCTACAACACCATCCCTGCCTCTGTCCACCTTACCATAACGCCTGATAAGGCTCATATTCTTTTTCACCCAAAATATGCTTTTGAATTTTGTACAACTCCAAGCGCATTAACCGCCGGTAAGAGACGGAACGACCAAGGTGCCTGTGGCTAATAGTTGTCTTTAACCTCTTATCCATTTCGGCAACAAACGTCCGTTTTCCGCTTTCCGAAAGCAAAATACCACCTGTTTGCCGGTCAAATTCTTCCTTTGTAAGCATTTTCTTATTAAGCAAATAAAAAATCAGGCGGTCGACAAAAATTGGCTTAAAAATTTCAGCAAGATCCAGATTCAAAGAAAATCGTCTGAAATTTGTGGCATGCAAATAGCCGATACGGGGATCAAGATACGTTTTGTAAATTTCACTCAATGCCATGGTGTAACACAGAGAGTTCCCAAAACTGATCAAGGCATTTAACCTGTTCAAGGGCGGACGCTGACTTCTTTTTTCAAACCGAAAATCAGCATCCCCTATGATATAATCAAACGTACTGTAATAGGCTTCCCGGGCGTGGCCCTCCACAGCCATCAGTTCCTCTACGCTTTTTTGCTGTGGAAGTATGTCCAAATGATGATCTAACCTGTCTATGCATTCCGTCAGTTGCTCTTGCCCGGATTTCACACGCGAAGTATAATACTTAACCACCCTGCGCATCTGTCCAATGGAACCTTTAACAAACAAGCGAGCCAAAGTCAGTCTTTTTTCTTTGTCCAGATAATGCTCCGCCTGTTTTAGCACAACATGTCCAGCATTAAGATGCTCACGGGGATAAAATGTGCCCATATAATAGCCATAATGATTAAAATAATGCACACAGATTTCTTTCTGCGAAGCAAATTCCAAAAAACGCTTGGTCACGTCCACTTCTCCAAAAATAAAAATATCGTTTGTATCTTCTACCGGTATAAATTTGCGCTGTCCGTCCGTTTCGAAATAGAGACTATTATCTTTGCGCCGTAATTCGCCATTGTTAAAAATATACAGTGTTTTTTTCACCATCAACCCTCCTCCGCCCAGCAATATTCCCGGTAAGCACATTTTTGGCAAAAGGGAATTTTTTTAGGAGGAGGGGGGACGGGAAAGCGAGCGATTTTCCGTATATCAGCAATAGCCTTGTCCAATTTTGTTTTCGCTTCAGGTGTCCATTCCACTATTTCCTTTCTGCGCTCTTTAGGAAAAAGAAGTTCACCCCTGGCTGTAATGCCCATTTGTCGCAAAGTATCTAGATAATACAAGAGTTGGTAACGCGCACTCTCCTTAAACCGGGACGACTTTTTCACTTCACCGATCACAAGTTCTCCTCGTTCTTCCCGCACACGATCAATTTTAATGTGACCAAACGATAATTCTTTTTTATCACGCTGGTAGGTTTGATCATTGAAGAATCGTCCCAAATCAACGTTTTCATCATCCTGGTCGGCTGCAATTTGATGGACGATCAGCCACACTTCCCGCTTGCAGATGAAGTAATACCAAATGTGTACGCCAGTAACCGGCATCTCATAGGGAGCTGCCTTTACATCAGCCATGCCTCTGCCTCCTCTGCACTACGCTTTACACCATTCTACGGCGCACCAGATGTGTCACCACAACAACTTTAGACTTTTTACCATATAGCGGTTACCCCTTCTGTAATAAAACCCGTGTTTGGATCGTAATAGTCAGCAAGTGAATTGTACCCTACGTAAAAATGATCGTTAACCACCGGCGGACGGTTTTCCACTTTGGCCGGAACTGAGACCACATATTCTTGAAACTTTATCTTTAACCTGGCCAACTGTTGGTACCTTTGAAGACTATTTTCCATGTCTATTATCTCTTCAAAGGAGGCCCAAATCCTTCTGGCTTCTTCATCTAGCTCAATAAAAATATCAATCTTAGGATACTCTTCTTCAATTAATTGAAAATCTGACACGGGAATACGTTCAGGATCTTCCTCCCCTGAAAAATAGAGAGTGCTTACAGCGTTTAAATATTTTATAGATTCACTCTTGCTCAGTTTTGTTTTGATGATCTCATAGTACTTCTCGATTAAGGGAAACAACTCTTGTTCCTTAATTTCCTCAAATTGTTGCAACAACGCTTTTGTCTCTTCAATCGCCACTTTTGGATAAACCAACCCGGCGTAAGAGCCTTTTTTCCCATTCCACAAATGCATGATGTGAACCGTTCCTGTGCGCAATCCATTCCGGTTACAACGCCCAGATGATTGAACAATGCTTTCCATGGGAGACAGATCCCGATAAATCACATCAAAATCAATATCTACTCCTGCCTCAACAAGTTGAGTGCTCACCACAATCCGATATTTACCCGCTTTTATTTCCCTAATCCGTTTTAATCTTTCTTTAGGTGGAATATGCGTAGATAAAAAGGCTATTGGCTCGTCAAATTTCGTTTTCAATTCAGCAAATAGTTCTTTGGCAGATGAAATGGTGTTCAATATAAATAAATAGGAACGCTCAGGATAAAGATTCAACCCTTCTACAAACTCTTCTATCGTTTGTTTTGTGGAAACATTCGGGAATAAACGAACCCTGTCCATCTGGTTGAAATACTTTTGCCGGTGGCACAACTCGATTAACCCGTCAGCTGGTTCAAATAACTTAGGCTGTGTTGCTGTTAACAGAATGACATCCGTATTCATCCCACGCGTCAATTCAAGCAACATCTCCCTCATCAAGGGCCAAAATTTTACAGGAACGGCCTGTATTTCATCGATGACCAAAATAGCATTCGCCAAACGGTGAAACTTCCGCATCGCACGATTGCGATTGCTAATCAGAGTTTGAAACAACTGAACAAACGTGGTGCAGATCAATTCTGATTGCCAGCCTTCCATCAAAATACGGGCCTGATTCTCGTTAAAATCATACTCGGCATCACCGAACATCTCCTCATAGGGATCCACCATGGAGTGGTGTTTCATCAACATAAAAGGATCAACTGGAAAAGGCTGATATCGCAACACATTTTCAAACACTTTCGCATTTTGATCAATGACACTTAAAAATGGCAGAGCATAAATGATACGTGGGGCAATTCCTCTTTCACACTTTCTACGCTCTCTTAACTGCAAAGCTGCTTTCAGCGATATAATCGTTTTTCCCAGTCCTGTTGGTAAGTTTATGGAAAATAACCGGCCCGGGGCTTGTTCCAGATTCTCCTTCACTTCACGATATGCCTGTTCACGCAGACGGTTAATCCCTGCTAAATTCCAATTTTGTTTGGCCCGATACTCATCTACACATAAAGAGTTTATATCTTTACGTTCGATTCTCAGCTTCTCCTGAAATGCTGCTTGATTTTTATCGGCATCCAACAAGAGGGAGTATAGAGAACAATATTTGTAATAGAACTGGGTCGTTTGGACCGTTTGGGGTTTCAACTCTCTGCGGATTTTCCTGCGCCAATGGCGGATGTCCTTTTCGAAAAACGTTTCTACCCACTGTGTGACTTGTTCTTCTGTAAGGGGGTGTAAACTTTTGATTGTTTCAGGCAGAAAGGACGCCAAGTGAAACACAATGTCATTCCATCCAGCATAGTCAATCGCTTTTGCTTGTTCAAGCAGAGGATGGCGTTCTTCTTGAGGGATATTAACTTCTGAGAACAAATTGTTCATATTTCCATGATGCCGTTTGACGGCCAAAAATAAGAAAAGCGGTTCATAAGAAGCATGTTGCTGAGGTTCGAGATTTTTTTTCCCTATAAAATAGCTCACGATGGCTGATAAAAGGGAATGTCTGTTTAGTGGCGTTTTCTTTTTATCTTCCGAAAGTATATAGTCTTGAAAATAAGATGTAGCTTTTGCGAAATCATGAAAAACGGCGGCCACGCACAATAGGTCACGTAGCCTCCGCTTTTCTTCAGTTGTTTCCCAGCCGGTAAACTGACGCTGTTCCCACAGCTGCTGAACAGCTTTGAGCACTCCTGCCAAATGATTTTGAAGTGATTGGTCGGGATGGGAATACAAGACATTCATAAAACCTCACCTTGTTGAACAACGCTTTCCGAAATACGCTCATTGAGGAAAACGTAACGGTATATTGTCCCGTTATTTCCAGTTCCTTCATAATAATGGGCCACATCTGCTTCAATCGTTTGGCCGTTCATATCAAACAAACATTCTTCATAGGCCGATACAATCCGGACATCATTCATATCCAAAGGAAGTCGTTCCTTTTTGTACCTTTTCCCCGGTTGGAGCCGAACCCCTTTATGCCGGATAAGAGATAACGGAACCACCGTATGCATTTCTACAGGTTCGCCTGTTGACTTTTTCCAGTGGCCGTCTATTTCATCTACAAATTGAAAGTTAGCCAGTAACTCGCTCAAGCCAAGCGAAACTGTATAATATGTCTTATGTTGTTTGATATGACTAACCAGCTTGTTATATAGAGCTTCATCATCCATAGCAACGAATAATCGGAACCGGGCATCTTTCAAAAATTCTGTGCGGATCTGCGTTCTTGCACCTTCCCTCCGTTGTTTGGGCACCCATACATTCCCTTTGGTATTAATTAAGTTTAGACCAAACATGATTTTCTTGACCGGATGGATTAAGCCAACTCCAATGCGCGTATGAGCCTCTTTTAATTGAGTTAGATACATGTTATTTTCCTTTGACAAGCCCAAGACAGCTCCAAGTATCCCATAAGCGGCTGTAGGTGGAAGAACAGAGAAAGTTAAGGGGGAGGAAGTTGAATAGTATTTCCGAAAGTGTCCCCACTCCCCCCATATGTCAAAAATCAATGTTCGCATGGCTGGCCACGCTCCTAATAGATGAGTTCTTGTGTTTTAATTCCAAGTCGATTCAACTCTTCAAGCAGGTTATGGGACAAATTCATTTGCGAATCAAACCGATATTGTACCTCTTGAATTTTGTCTCTCTCTTCTGCCAGTTTTTCTAACAACAGCGACAGATCCAACGTACCATCGGATACATGACGAACTTCTTCTTCCGCTTTTTCAGTGTGGAAACGAATTAAGCGGTTTAACTCTCCGATATGGAAACAATCTTCACGATAAACCACACGCAGCAATAAGCGAGGTTGTTGCCCCACCTTACTGCGGGAGATCAAGTTTTTGGTTCCGTTCCAAAGGCCTTCCAGCAAAAGTGCAACATCCTCTTCAGTCATATGGGTGTGTTCCGCCGCTTTTTCATTGATCACGCCATAAAAAGCAATTAAGGAATACGGAACAACATACTCTTCCCGAAACGTTTTCCGCGTTTGTTTATCTCCTGAAGCAAAAGCGCCAGTCCCCTTTATATATTCAAGCTTGACCCGGTGCAGGGATTGTCCCATTTGGAACTGAACGGGACCGGTCAAGGTAATGGAACTTTTTTCTTTCGAACTTTTCTCAACGGGGATCGTTCCGCCGAAAAGCCGTACATCAATACATTCTCGAAGCAGATTCTCCTGAATCAAACGCTTCATCTCAGCAAGTTTCAGATTTGACTTGGATACCTTTTCACCATTTTCCCATAAAAAGTCTTCCGCCCGGTGCTTGGCATCCTGAATGATCCCTTCATCATCTGATATCTCCCGGACAAAAATTTCTTTTCCCCGATACTCATGAAGATAATCACGAATCGTACGTTTGAGGCGAACATCAGTGACGATATTACGCCCTGTCTCTTCATCGATGCGCGGCTTGTTTTCATCCACCGGATCTCCGTTCGGATTTGTCCAACTGGCGTCATAAAGAAAGAGAATTTCAGAACGATTCATCTTTATTTTTCCTCCCCTTCAGTGGTCTCTTCTCTTTTACCATACAAAATGTTCTCTATATGATGAACCAGGTTCATCCCGCTCACAAAACAAAAATTCATTTCATCGACTGAAAGTTTCCATCCTGTCCCGGCCCGCAAAAAGAAGTCGGAAATCTCTTCAGCCAGTAACTGTTTCTTAGCATCAAACGCATTGTACTGCTGAAGCTTGTCCTGAACTTTGGGCAACAAGCCATGGAAATCTTTTTCCTGCATTTTTAAGCCTTTTAATTGTTTCAAGAAAGGCTGGGAGTTCCTTTCATACTGTTGTTTTTTAAGTAACATCTGGGTTAGGGCCCCTAAAAGGAATAGTGCTTTTTTCTCAGGACGGTCAAGATGGGGGCCATATAACTCAAAAATACCTTCAAAATGTTTTGACGGCACAAAATTCCCCTCCCCGGTTTCCAATATCTTTAGTTCGTCAAAGAAAATCACATTCATCAACGCATCCCGGACGACATGAAAGATTTTATCGGTATCAGAACCCTCACCTTCCCGTTCAGAAGTACCGGCCACATGTTTGCGAATCTCCTGCATAAAGAATCTGGTTAAAAAGCGGATGTCAAGGGGTTGGCCGCGAAAGACAGCGGATGTAATCTCTAAAAAATATTTATCCAAATCCGATTGACGCTTGTTGTCATCGGATTTATTAAAGAAAGTCCTGATTCTCCCCAAGTGGTAGCGACGATATGGGCTCGGGCCTTCCTGCAACGGAAACCGTTGCTCTACCTGTTTTTTGGCCTCAAATATTTTCCGCAGACGGGAAGGGATAACATCTTCAACCACCATCAGGATGCGCTCCGCAGACTGAACTTTCCTTAAAAACAAAAGGTGGAAAAGCACATCATCGTCAGCCTCTTGTAAGGCATCCAATATATCCTCTTCGTCTGCTAATGAGTTTTCAATTTGTTGTTGTGAATGCAACGTTTTGTATTTGTTCCCGCTTCTTAGAATTTCTGTGACTTCATCCCGGGTATCTGGCTCTCCGAATATAAACTCTGGTATTAGGTGATATTCGAGACCGTAAAAACGGAATTTAAGCCTGTTTTCCAAAAAACGTTTCCCTTCCTGAAGGCACAGATTACAGTCCATACAAACAGGGTGGTTTCGCCAGGCTAGCTCTTTATCAAATTCGCCACTGATAAAGCCTGGCTTATCATTGGTATAGAATTTAAAAGCAGGTGACCCGGCCATAACGACATCTTGTCGGTGGCCACATACTGAACAGACCTGGTCTTTTGCTGAAACTTCACTGTCCTTTTCCTGAACCAACCGGGTAAAAAGAGAAACAAAAACAGGATCTTCTTTGAGATAATGACCGTTGATCTTTAAGGTCAAGACACAACCACCGTTTGTTTCGCTTAGTTTTGTTTCAAGAGTTCGATAAATATCATCCCGGTTTTTATGAATGATATTATAAATATTTTGTATATAAGAAATATCCGGTTCAGAAAAATTGGCTTTTTGTTTGATCACTTTGTCAAACCAGGCCATGAATTTTTTATCAAAAGTTTTCGCCAAATCGGTCACTATCGTTGTCGGAGAAAAATTGGGCCCGTTTGAAGCACCACGACGATAAAGGTATTTGTGAGACTCCCCCTCCTCACATTCTTCCATTTCCACTTTCCACTGGTCATTTTCGATTTCAACAAGGAATACATGGGGATAATTAGTTTCGGAGATGGGCTCGATTAGCACATCTAACGTCTCTTTCGATTCCTGTTGGAGAACCCACTTACCCAATTCCTGGACGGCAGTGATCATACGTTCACCTCGCTTTTTCCCGCACCTTGGCTTAACCTCAAAAGAAAAACTTATCAGTCTGTATGAACCAATTTATGAACCAATGCGAACTAACTATGGTTGTCCCAGGTCATCACTTATTAAGATCCCCCCTTTTTAAACCAGCCATTTATCATAAATTTAACAGATGATTTTGACACATGCGTGTCAGGGAACATTAATTCGGTTTCTATAATACTGATTAACAGGTATAAAGACCTAAGCCAAAAAACCTATTTATTCCTTTCTATTCTTTTCTAAAAATTCCTGCTAAGGAAATGTTTTTTGAAATTTATTTTTAAAATTCAGATAAATCTGGATACCTAGAAACAAATGAGAGGTATCACCTTGGTTTACTGTTCATTCAAGTCACTACTTCATGTTTGGTGCGTTTGCCGCTTTCTCCCAGCCTTGATGGACACTGACGGTTTTTTGATCTCTCTTCCTCTCTTGTTTTTCTCTCGTCTCTTTGTGTACAGTCCATCCACTTCCACGAAAAGCACGTTCTGTTCGAACGGAGAAGGTTCCCCGGAGATGACTTCGGTGTTCAGAAGCTGTTGCCTATGACTTCATAACTGATGACACTAATGTCGGGATAACCCAAAAGTTTCTCTGATACTCTTCGTGTTTGACGATAGGATGTGCCTGTCACTGCAAGTTCAATGGCCATATTTTACACAACAGGACCCATCCTTTTTTGTTCGCCAAAAGCTAAATACTAATCCAGCAAACAGACTTAATGTCATGTTTTACGGTCTAGGTAATAATTTCTCCTCAGTTCTATGTGCTTGCAGCTATAAATCTGCGACCTTCATTCGTTACATAACTTATTGTTTGAGTTCAACCGGTTGTGTTCTTTTCTCGTTTATGACCTGTACAAACTTTTCGATATTTTCAGGTGCGATGATAGTATAATCGTACGTATTGTAATGCAGAATATACCGTTCTTTGGACAATGCAATCGAGGCGACTTGCTGGTACGTTTTCTCGATTTTTTTAATTGAAGCCAATGGAATCACGCGTTTAAACGGACCGAATCGAATAATCAACTCATTGTCTGTAACAATATAGATTGTACTGAACCATAGCCAAAAAATAAAAAAGCTGCTGATCCCGAAAAGCAGGAAAAAGAACAGGCTGACACCCAAACCGGCTTCGTAATAGACAGGTATGGCGAGACCTACGGCAAGTCCGGCGAAAAGCAGTCCTGACCCCCAAACGATTGTACGGTAAATTGTGTCTTTGCTGGCATTAAATTTCATCAATCACACACCTTCCTTTCATAAAATGCTTTTTATGGCTATTTCAAAGACCACCGCAGAGATTGGAAACAGGAGTTATTGGCTGATGACCAGGCACAGTATCTGTAACGAGGGGCAAAAACAGGTTGTTGGTACCGAGCTGCATGATGAGGACAATGTAACATTTGTTTTCATTGGAACCCAGCCCCACGTCGGGTCTGATTTTAAAATCCATACACCACTTTAATAAAACAATGTAAAAACAGCTGTTTTGCCTCAGTTGCTTATCTTTTGACAACGCGTATTCTATCGATGTCATCCCCGCGGTACGCCAATTCGGAGGGAATGCCAATACAATCCTTCGCTGGGTCATAGCCACTTGTTTTTCTATTAAATTTCTTGGGATATAATAATAGAAGCAAGTATATCGTGCGGTCGAGGAGGAGGCTTGTCTTATAATGCAAGATATTCGTTGGAAGCAACGTTATGATAATTATCGCAAAGCCTTTCATCAATTAACGGAATTTATTACAAAAGGTGAGTTAAACAAATTTGAAGTACAGGGGCTTATTCAATGTTTTGAATATACGTTTGAGCTTGGCTGGAAAACGATGAAAGACTATCTGGAACAAGAGGGGTTTAATGTTCCCAGTCCTCGCAAAGCCATTCAAACCGCCTTTCAATCACAATTAATAACAGATGGTCACACATGGATTGATATGCTGGAAAAAAGAAATTTGATGGCACACACATATAATGAAAAATATGCCGAGGAGGCAGAACGTCTGATCCGGGAAAGATACTACCTCGTTTTAAAGGAACTGTGTGAGAAGCTGGAGGTAGAAAGATGAAATTTGGACTTAATGACCGGGACATGAACTTCATTGTTCAAACAATCTCCACATTCGATGAAATTGAAAAAGCTGTCCTTTTCGGTTCACGTGCCAAAGGAAACTATTCGGCTGGCTCCGATATTGATATCGCTATCTACGGTAAAAAGGTTGATATACACGTTGTCTCAAAACTACATTCATTGTTGGAAGATCAAAGCCACATGCCCTATTTGTTTGATGTGATTGATGGATCGCACCTTATGCATCAGGATTTAAAAGAGCACATTGAGCGTGTCGGTCAGGTGATATATGAGAAAAGTAGAGATGATTACCAGACAGAGGCATAGTAGCCGTAGAGTTGACTCATAGCAAACAGTCACAATCCTACTTGCTGAATGTTCTTGGCAGCATTGATGTCCCAGTCATGGTGAATTCTACAGGCAGGACATGTCCATGCTCTCGCTTTAATTGCATTACACTCAGCGGCATTCGTCTGCGCCTGGTTTTTCATACATTTCTTTTTGTTGTCGGAAATTGGCCCTGACATGACACAGTTTCCTTCGGCAGCTCACTTGTGTTCATGGGCAGGACTCGCCCCAGGGAATAACGAAAGTGCCGGAAAACGAAA
>NZ_JAUSUQ010000020.1 GCF_030814135.1 Caldalkalibacillus uzonensis
GCCTCCACATCCTTAAGTAAAAATAGGCATTTTCCCCATAAACAAAATAAAATGCATCATTATTTTTCCTGAAGATATTGAACACTAATCAACTTAGGGCAGACTTCATAAACTGTTACCCCAAACGCATCAGCTATTAAATCCGCATTTTTTAAAGTCGGGATTTTCCCATCGATGTATGATTTTATCGTGTTCCTATGGATACCTGTCTTTTTAAATAGCCAAGTAATAGGACGTCCATTAAGCAATTCCTTTATCTTTGTTCCCACGGCGATACCTTCACTTGAAACATTCTAGCCTTTCTTTTGTGGAATCCTTAGGAGAGGCAGCTCCTCTTTATCCTCTTAACGGCTTGTTATACCTCCTCTATATCTATGGCTATGTGGAATAGCACCACTAACTGTAGTTACTCCGCTAAATTCATGATAATGTCCACCATTCGGGAGTGGAATCGCTGGTCCTGTTACTCCGCGAATGACATGTCTGTGTCCATCATAAAATGAAGTAAAAGTAAAATAACGATGCCTATGCCGAATACCACTCGGTGCCGGTTCTGTTGTCCCTGCATATCGGTGATTATGCCCTACATCAAATGAAGTCACACCTTTAAATTGATGGGTATGAACTGGCTTGCCATCCCATGAAGTGATATAAAAAACCCCCACCACTATGGTGAGGGCTCAGTTTGTAGACAAAGTCTCCTAAAGAGGAGGCAGATCTCCAAGTTTTTTTAATAAGCGACCCCACGGCCAAGGAAGCATCCACATCCTACAATAATTAAAAGCACGAACAAAACAACAATTAACGCAAAGCTATCCATACTGATCTCTCCTTTCATGGATTGTTAACCATATATGATGGTCTACAACATTTTATTATGGCACTGCCAAAAGAGGAAAGGCGGCCATCCCGTCACAAACAAAAATACACGGATCACCAAATTCAGACGTCCATACCCCTTTTGATTCAATGTCATACGATACATTGAATCAAAAGGGGGTGAATGTGATGCCACATCCCATGTACCACATTGCCAGACGTTATATGGGCATGCCTGTTGAAATTAGAATGGTGGATGGAGGCTTTGTAAGAGGGACCATTTGCGGGGTCACTCCTTACTATGTAGATCTCATGCCATTAGGGAGGGGCGTATCTACCAGTTCCGATACTAAAGTGCAAACCGCAGATGGAGTAGCTAAAAAAGAAACAGGTACTGAAATACAGGTCCTCAGGATCCCTTTCAACGAATTCTCATTATTTTTTTACTTCTTGCTTTATTGCGTCGCCGCCGTGGATTTTAGCCATATCTTGACGGACGGACAAGTTCACTGTCATATTTACCAAGATTATCTGGATGAAGCAGAGTATTGGATAACCATGAGGGGGAAGAAGAATAACACAGTGCAGTCTGTACTTGTTTTTGCTGCCATGAATTTGAAAAAGCTGGCTACATGGAAAGGAGAACAAACGGTTCTCTTATTTTTTGTCTTCATTCACAACACCCCCCCTTCTAAACCTTCGGTTCAAAAGAGGTTTGTCTTCAGTCTGTGGCTGGTCTATATGGACCAGTAGTTTACCCAATGCTGTCATGGCCTTTAAAACTACAGAAAACGTTTCGAGTTGCTTAAACAGGGTTTCGTTGGCCGCCTTGTAGTTGAGCCATCAATTGAACGAATTGACGCTGATGCTGTTGCAACGTATTTTGATGTTGAATCAATTTTTGTCTCAATTCTTCACTGCCGGCATCTGCCGCCATAATAGCGAAAGCACTAGCGGTTTGCTTTTCAAACTCAGCAGCGTCAAACAACATGTCTGTATCGTTCATATGGTAGATCTCCTTTCTCTATTGAGGGAATTGGTTCATCATTTGTTGAAACTCTTGAGCTGCTTTTGTTGAACCTGGCTGATTTGCGAAAATAGCTGTTGGACCTCGGGGTTGGTTGCGTTTTGAGCATAGAATTGATACTTTTTAGCAGCTAAGTCCTCCAGTTTGTATGCATCACGGGCGATGTAATAGTCCTTGGCCACCATGTTCACCTCCTAATTGACATGGTTCGGTTGCATTAACATTGTTATCATTTCCTAGTCGGTATGGAGATATTCACCAGCAAGTACGATTGAAAATGGCTTCTGCTAACGATCCGGCGAGATTTTATACCTTGGCTACCAATGCACCTAACCAGCCATCCATTACTGCGCCCAAGTAAGCGGCAAAAGGTAAATATCGGCCCCGGTACAGTTTGAGCGCCCCATATCCGGGTAGAAAGGCTTCGCTATCCACCCAGGCCTGCCAGAATAATCACCAGCACCTGGGTAAAGCAGTTGGCCATAACAGGATTAGGATGACAGCGAGGATGGCAATGGTCTGTCGGTTTCGATCCATATATCCATTCGTATTAATACATGTGAATGCGGCACATCCAATATCTGATAAACCTGATATCGTGCTTTGATTCCATAATCCTGAGAACATTCCCTAAGATGGGTATTTGAGTATCTAATCAACCTGTTTTTCTGAATAAAGACAACAGTCATATGACACCTTAAAAGAGAATATATGACGAGGAGGACAAGTCATGCGAAAAATATTCATCATATTGGGACTAGCATTATGTATATTGTTCGGAACGATCTCGCCTGCTCTAGCCGATCCTCATAATGGTTGGTCGCAAACCAACACACCAATCGTTGAAATCGGTCAAAATGCATATATAGAGTTGCTCTTTGGCAACCATTCGGATGATCATACCAGTTACCGGATTGATCGAAACTGGCGAATGGAAGACTCGGTTGTTAAAGTGATCACGCCTTCCGGTGAAACAATGGATATCACGGACCGTTTCTTTTATATGGGGGAATTGGCTGAAGTGGATGAAGAGCGTATCGGGGTGAATAACTATTACGCTGGCTCCTTCCAAACCAAAGAACAGGGTGCATACATTATTGCTGCGGAAGGGAATTTTACTTACGGTGATCAAGAAAAACCGACTTTGCGCAGTGCCAAGTCGTTTGTTGCGACAAGCAAAGTACCGACCTTAAAAAAAGCGAAAAAAATAAAAAACTTCGACAAACAAGTAACACCTGAACGTGCTGAATTAATACCTTTATTTAATCCGGCAGCGGTTACACCGGGCACAGAAGTCTCAGCCCAGCTCCTCTTAAAAGGAGAGCCTGTATCAGGCGTTGAAGTCGCTGTTATTCGCCGAAGTGATTCGTCGGATATCCGCATGCAAACAGATCAAGAGGGTAAAATCACATGGCAAACCGGAGAAGCAGATTATTACTTGGTTCGGGCTGAAATTAAAGCTGAGAATCATCAGAAAGATGATCAAGATTATGAAGCTACAATGACGTTTTTTGTGCAAAACAAATAAGGTTTGAATTGAAAAAGTGACAGATTCGTGAAGACTGTCACTTTTTAACTTTACTTATTTTTATTCTTTTATTCCTATTCAGATTTTAATCTATTCAAAGCTTGTTAGCTAAACCGTAGTATCACAAGATCAAAGAAAGGATTGAGGATAGAGAGGGAATAGACGACGTTGAATTGCCCCCACATGTGTTCAGACATACATTTGCAATGCATTCGTTATGTCTGGTGGGGATCCTCTGAGCTTGAAACGCATCCTGGGGCACTCCAGATTGGGTATATGACTATGCGATACGTACATATATGTGGGGACGACTTGGTTGGAAACACAAAATACACGGGCCAACAATTGACGTAGAAATATGAAAAACCCCCATCATGTGATGTGACCCCTGTCAAGTAGACATTAATAAAAAACCTATTGGATGCACTACGGATGCCTGTCTCCCAAAATAACGGCATTTCTTACGAGTTATGGATTGTGTTTTTATATCTTTCATTAAACTATATACACGTTTATGGTTAATTATAATCCCCTGACGGTACGCCTTTCACCACTGTATACCACTATAGTGGTATACGTATACTGTCTATCCCTTAGGGTGTACCGGACAAACAAAAGTTCTATGTATATGATACTCCATTTTTTTCGATGAATACAAGCACAAAAAAGCAAAAAAATGGGTAATCGGATTACCGTGGGAAGCCCATCAAATAACTTTTCTTATTGAGCTAACGTGGCAGGTTAGTTGAACAAGATAAGGTTATTTTTACAAAGTTTGTTCATAATTAGTTTTCGGCTAGAGTTAAAAAAGCCAAACATAAATTAGATCATGAAAGCTTTATAAATAATTAATCAAATTTTGAATATCTTTCCATCCTCTGCAAAATCGGATTCCAATTCTCCTACTCTTTTCAACATATCATCACTCATATGAGTAAGAACTAACTTTTTAGGTTCAATTTCATTAAGGTGTGAAAATAGTGTTTGGTAATCCAAGTGGTATTTAACTTTCTTGTCAAAGAAATAACATTCTGCAATAAGAAGATCAGCATTTTTTGAAAGAGGTATTAAATTATCCACCCATTCTGTATCTCCAGTATAGGCAATTATTTTATCTAAATGTTGTATTTTTAAAGCTAAGGAGGGGTCTCCACTAGGGTGTTTAACTAAATAGGGTAGTACAGTTACATCGCTAAAGACATTTGTTTTTTCTATTTCAAATTCAATAATCTCTATTTTGAATTTTTGTTGTATTCTTGATGAACCAGGGAACATTACTTCCATTGCTTGAAAAATTCGTTTTTTGATACCTGGTGGACCTGCAATTGTTAGAGGTTTACTACGTTTATGTATTAATTGAGCATCAAGCACAAAAAATGGAATACCACCAAAATGATCACCGTGTAAATGGGTTATTAAAATTAAGTCTATATCATTAGGGTTTACATTGTATTTTTTTATACCAATCATGGCAGAAGCACCACAATCAATTAAAAATTGCCTTGTAGCTGTTTTTACAAGTATACATGTATGCATCTTCCCCCCACTACTAAAAGCATCACCACTTCCTAAAAATTGAACTTCAAAATCCATGATTGTTTTCTCTCCTTTATAAAAGTATCAAAGATATTGTAACATTAAATGTTATTATTTTCTGAAAGTTAAAATAAATTATCATTGACAATACTTTTTATTACACTAAGCGAGTACAAGGGTGAAATAAGGGGATAGGGGATCTGTTACGATTACTTTTTTGTTATTGTGTTAACGGGGGCGTTCGTTGAATAAGGATTGCGATAAGAACATTTCCACACTTTTTTCCGAATACGCAAGATTGAACACTCCCACCACTTAGATTCTAATGAATCTTGAAGTGTTCCAATGCGAATGACTGCTGGACCGATTTTTCAATTCATTAATTATCGATTCCCTTTTAGTTGAATATCTTACTTATTCTAAAGATGTTTTAAACACATAACTTACTTTTTCATAATTCATTTTATCCTCGTAAAAACGGTGTGCATCTACACGCTGTAAACCCGAAGATAAGGCAACACTTTCATAATTATTTTCTTTTGCCCATTCATGAACATATGTAAGCAGTTTTTCACCGTACCCTTTTGAACGCTTATTAGCATCTGTAATCAAATCACAAACCCAAACAAATCTACCATAATAAAGTGTTATCATTGGTTGAAAACCAACAACTGCAACAATTTCATCATCATCGAGTAAAGCTAACATTTTGTATCCTTCTTTTTCTTGTGCCTCAATCACTAATTCAAGATAAGAACTTTCGTCAAGATGAGCTCGTAACTGCTTCATAACTGGATATGCTTCAATAATTTCATTGCGGGTGTGAAGTTCTTTAATTGCTAAAGTCATAACAGAAACTCCTTTTTGAACTGTTGGGCAAATAAAGTTTACCATATTTAATTATTCAATTAAACTGCCTGTTAGTTAATTAAATAATATGCTCCTAAACATAAGAACATAAGTTCGGTTAAACATTTAGAAAATATGGACAGCCAGCTTCCTCCCATGCTGCCCATGCGGGCTTACCGTCCGTTCTAGTTTTGACACAGGAGTCAGTACAATCCCCAAATCTTTCAATTATTTTTTATTATAGCAAATTTTCTGTGTTCTTGCAATACGAAATGGTTATTATTATCTCTTATGTTGTTATTTTCAATCTAAACGTCTTTTGTTTGCTCCTCTGTCTCTTCGTAGTATTCGGCCACCGTTTCGATCACAGATAATTCGCTTTAAGGTACTGAAAATCCTTTATTGTGTTAATTATTCCGCTCAAGTTAAAAAATAGGTTCCCATGTGATGCCCTAGGCCTTGTAGCAAATAAACTTGGCCCAACCTGATGCAACACTGGCTCCTTTCTGATTTCGGGCTTGCACATCAAAAGTATAAACGTCACCTTGCTCCTTCTCTTCTTTTTCAATCACCTTCCCGCTCACCGTAATGGTATCACCGACAAAAATCATGCCTACAAAACGGGTATGAAACTCCCCGAGATAACCTTCATTTAAAACAGCCTGGCCATCTTGGCCATCGTTAGCATGCCGTGAGCAATAACGCCTGACAACCCGGCTTTCGCCGCTTCCTCATCAATGGTATGAATCGGATTGTAGTCTCCCGAAGCCCCCGCATATTTTATCAATTCCAATCGAGAGACAGGAGGTATTGTTAACGGGTCAAGTTCCTGGCCGATGTTCCACCGGACTGCCATGCTACCACCCCCTTTCGCACAATTTCGGTGACAATTATAGTTTCCCTGGTCATAAAAATACGTGTTCCATCGGGATTTCCCTTTTTCTCAAACACTTTCTTCAATTCTGTGTAACAATATACCTCCTCTCCCACCAGCAAAGGGCGCTCTCCTCAAGTTGCTGTTCTTGAATAATTCAAAAATCTGGGTGGCCCAGTTTTTTTCACTGTGATGGTTGCTAAACGCATTTAAGGTGCCTCCTTAAGTATACTCGTCTGGATTTTCAGTTTGAGATATCATCATTAAGACAATCCCTGGACTAACTTGCTCATGGCACACGAGTAATGCAAAATAGTTCGTCATGTCCCAAAATTTCTGATTTGACCATCTTTCCGGAAGCGACGTCTAAAATTTCTTGGTAGATCTCTTCGCCTACTTCCTCTAGTGTTTTTTCTCCGGTGATAACTGTCCCCGCGTTGATATCGATGTTTTCATTCATTTTATTGTACGTTTTGGGATTCCCTGTAATCTTAACTACCGGTACACCCGGAAAGCCGGTAGGTGTGCCCCGGCCGGTGGGAAACAGGATCATTTGCGCTCCAGCAGCTACTTGACCGGTTGCCACTTCCCCATCATGACCTGGTGAATCCAGGAGAAACAGACCCTTTCCTTTCAACGGTTCACCGTAACGGATTACACCGCTAACCGGTGCATTACCTCCTTTTTTCATGCTCCCTAACGATTTCTCCACCACACTGGACAGCCCTCCGTCATAATTCCCTTTAGAAATGAGGTGTTTTCTGTTAGGGTTACTCGAGTTTGCCGTTTGATTTTTCAATCTCTCTTCCATGCGATAGATTGCCTCTTTAATTTCACGAGCCACTTGATCATTAACGGCTCTTCTTGCTAGTATGTGTTCAGTTCCCAACAGTTCTGTCAGTTCACTCAGTATGGATGAACCACCTTGAGCCACCAGTTTGTCTGAAGCAATGCCAAGTGCTGGATTGGCCACCATTCCGGAAGTGGCATCGGCGCCTCCGCAATTGAGGGCAATGGTCAACTCACTTACATCTACTTCTTCTCTCTGCTGCCGGGAAGCGATTTGCTGCATTTCCCGGGCATAGCGAACGCCTTCCTCAATTGCCTTTAACGAATCCCCTGCTTCCTGAATTACCACTGTTTGGAGCATTTTACCGGTTGAAGAGATCCCCTCGACTAATTCATATGGCGAAAAGCGTTCACACCCTAATCCAACCACCACGACACCGGCAAAGTTAGGATGCCGGCCAATCTGAATTAAAGTTTTGGCCGTAATTTCCAGATCTTCTCCTACTTGACTGCAGCCGACCGGATGACGGAAGTAAACCGTACCTGGCACTTGACAGGCAATACGTTCCACCACTTTACTGGAACAAAAAACTGACGGGATGATGGCAATCAGATTTCTAATCCCCACTGAACCATCCTTACGGCGATACCCCATAAATGTATCTCCCATCAGCCCATCCCCCTCTCACAATACATGTTATGGCTGTGTATCCAGCCTCCTCTTTTAATCCCCTCTTTCATTTTCCCTATCTCTTCGCCATATTTATAAACCGGCTCGTCTTTTTCAACGTTAGTCAGAGCGATTTTATGACCGAACGGAATATTATCTAATGCAGTCATCTGCTCTACAATATCCCCACGCCGGATGATACATGTATCACCCTCCCTAATATCTGTTAAAGCAACCCCAACGTTATCTTTTGGGTCAATGACCAAAATAAGTTTTTCTTTCTGATTCATTATCAAGTGGACTTGACTCATGAGTAGTCCTCCTCTTAATGTGTTGTGCCTCCAGGTGGTTAGTTGTGCACCATTAATCGGTTAGTCAGCTCATTGTGCTCGTTAAAATCAAGGATGCATGTTCGGATCATTTTATATCCTTTTCCGGTGCTCTCCATTTCTTTTAGGACAGGTTTGGAAACTAAAACGTGTTTGAGATGCAAGGTATTAGGAATCTGCACCACTTTTAGAGATGCATAATTTACCTCTGAACCTAAACTCTTAATAGCCGTCTCAATTGAATCTTTTTCTGTGGGATAAATAAGCGGGATCATTGCCCGCTGCAAGTTGGTGCTGGTCAAAGCATTTGTGTAAGTTGCGTGCAAATCAATCTTGTCAAACAGCTTGCGAGTAGTAAAATCAGCTAAGCCGACTCCCATGGCATTCCCAAATGATTGATGGGCCAAGTCAAGAACGACAATGCGCTTAATATTTGGTACTTCAGGTTCCGGCAGGCCATTCATTCTCCATCGTCCGATAATATTAGGGTCCATTCCTGTACCGCTATAGATTTTGCCCATTTCTTCAATGATGAGAAGATCAATATCATCTACAGGCAGACTAGGCATCATGGCTTTTGCTTGCTTTAACAATTCTTCTTCTTTGTCATGCCACTCATCCCTAGTTACACCAACAACATCAACAGTATCTTCATAGGCGTTTTCCACTATGGCCAATCCCATTAAAATTTTGGAGTTCTCTATAGCGCATTTGGATACCTTTTCAATGTTTCGTGCCATATGTACTGCACCATTGCTATGAACAAGACGGGCCCCTTTAATTTTGCCCAGCCCGATTGTCACCATTTTGCTCAGACCGCTTTCAACACGGCCCCGGAAAGAAGTGTGAGGCTTAACACGGTTAACCACCACAATTCCATCAGCATGATAAGCATTCTTGTCCATATACACCGGTACCCCATCATCCGTGTGAGCAATCAGCTCCACATCCATCGAAGAACGTATTTCAGTTCCCACAGCTTCCTCTGTAACTCCCAGGTGTTTTAAAACCTCAACTTGCCCCTCCGCTGTTCCACCTCCATGACTGCCCATGGCCGGAACTAGAAACGGCTCGTATCCCATTCCTTTCAACGCAGAAACAGTTTCCCTCAAAATTTCAGCAATGTTAGCGATCCCTCTGCTGCCAGCGGTTACGGCAATTTCGGCTCCCTTGGCCAAACGCTGCACTTCTGGATTTTTTCTTATTTCCTTATGCACTTTCCTCTTAATGTCCGTTAACCTCTTACCCGAAAAAATCTGCTCAATTTCAATCATCTCAAACAAGAATATCCCTCCTTTAGCAGGCTACAGTAGTTTTTTCAGTTTCTATTTAACAGGTTGATAGCCAATTTTTTGGGAAATTTCATTACAACCTTCTTTGACCAAAGAGATAAGTTCCGAATGATTATAATCATCGCTTCGAGCTGTAGGTATTCCTAGCGATAAACCTGCTATAATTTGACCAGAACGATCGAAGATCGGCCCGCTGATTGTAAAGGCACCCTTAACACGTTCGCCATAGCTTATTGCATAGCCTTGTCGACGAATAGAGGCCAGTTCTTTACGAAGAAGAGCCTTATTGGTAATTGTTTTTTCAGTCAGTTGTTTTAAAGCAACTGTCTGAAGGTAATTCTCGATCTCTTTTTCAGGTAAATAAGCGAATAGGATTTTTGCTGATGCTCCAGCATATAATGGTGACGTATGTCCAATGTAAGTGAATGTTGTCAGTTCATGTTTACCTTGGACATAACCAATACATTTCCGTTGGTTTTGGTGGATCACATTGAGTGTAACCATTTCTCCAGTTTGATCCCGAATTCTTTCCATAACAGGAGTTGAAACAGAAAGGAGACTTGAATTTTTTTCCACAAGATGACCCAGAAAATATATTTCAATCCCTAACTGGTATGTTTTTGACTTTTCATCTTTATCTAAAAATCCTTCCATAACCAGTGTGGTTAAGATCCGTTGTAAAGTTGATTTAGGCAGACCTGTGATACGGTGGAGATCGGCCATCGATAACCTCTTGTTTTCTACTGAAAAAGATTTTAAGATTTGGATGGTTCTCTGAATGGTTTGCATGAGATAATTGGAATTAACAGACATTTATTTCACCTCTGTTTCTTAACTGCAAACCCAAAAGTTAAAGTACAACGCTTTTGCCACCGTCTATATTTACGGATGTTCCAGTTACATAAGAAGCGGCATCGGAAGCGAGGAATGTAACAACGTTAGCAGCTTCTTGTGGTTCTCCAATGCGCCCCAAAGGAATGTTGTGACGTTTATCTTTTGAATACTGTTCCCAACTTAAATCTCCAGCCTCACGTTTCCAACGCTGTTCAATCTGATTACTTCTAATTAATCCGATACAGACGGTATTCACGCGAATTTGATACCGGGCAAGGTCTCTGCTCATAGCTTTAGTCAAAGCCAAACCTGCCGCGCGACTAACTGACGTCGGCAGTGATGAAGATGGAGGGGCTTTTCCTATCACCGCAGTAACATTAACAATAGATCCGCCCCCTTCCTTACGCATATGGGGAATACTCGCTTTGGAACAATGAAGAGCGGCGAATAACTTTAAATCAAAATCATATCTCCAAAGATCGTCCGTAACCGATTCAAAAGGATTAGCAGCTGATGTACCAGCGTTATTGATTAATATATTCAATCTGCCGAAATGTCCAGCTGTTTGATTGACGATTCGAAAACACTCGTCCCTTTTTGACACATCAGCGGTCATACCAAGAACTTCCTGTCCCGTTTCGTGCTGAATATTCTGGACTGCCTCTTGTAACCGTGTTTCGTTCCGAGCACATATGGCCACTTTTGCCCCTTCTCCGGCAAATTGAAGCGCAGTGTAATAACCGATTCCCAAGCTCCCCCCTGTAATGAGAACCACCTTGTCCTTGAGACTCAATTCCATTCTCTTTCAACCCCGCTTTCCGATCTTGTTTTTAAACTGATTCAAATTTAACCCTCTATTTTGAACTTTAAGGAAAGAGGGGAAGTCCCCTCTTGCAAAAGTTCCTTTTCCACCTCCTCATTTGACTGCCTACATACCTTCTTTCATGTCCATTTGTACAACCTCTCGCCTTTTTTCTGTATTCTTGGTAGACAAGTACTGCCAAATGATAACTATGGCTAAGAGAGTAATCCCCATAACATCGTTAAGTAGTGAAGGTTCAATCATTAGTAAGGCAACAGTAATCAGCATCAGTCTTTGAATCCAGTTCATATTTGTGAGTAACCATCCTTGGACCGCTGCTGCCAAGGAGACAACTCCTATGGTAGCAGTGGTGAGCGCCAGAAGACTTCCTAGTAGATTCTCTCCGTCGAAAAGAAGCACAGGATTAAAGATGAAGAAGAAAGGCATAATAAACCCGGTAATCCCCAATCGCACTGCTGTTAAAGCAACTTTGTTAGGCGGAGCCCCAGCAATCCCTGCTGCTGCATAGGAAGCCAAAGCAACCGGTGGAGTGATATTGGATAGAGCCGCGTAGAGGAACACAAACATATGTGCAGCCAAAGCACTTACCCCGAGCTGAACCAGCAGTGGAGCAGATATAGTTGCTACCACAACGTAGGCAGCTGTGGCAGGGACACCCATTCCCATGATAATACTTACAATCATGGTTAGAACTACTGCAATCAGTATGCTTTCTCCTGCCAGTTTCAAAATATTATTTCCTAATACCAGACCCATGCTAGTTAAGGATACGGTCCCAACAATAATGCCAACCACTGCACAGGCAATCCCCACACTAATAGCGGCACGGGCTCCTTCTTCAATTGATCTTACAATTGTGGAAAGGTCCATCCTCGTTGATTTACGGAGCCAACTGGATGCGATAGTTGCAATCAGAGACCATACTGCAGCATAGAAGGGTGTATATCCTAACATCAAGATGGTTATAAGGATAATAAGAGGTATCAATAGATGCCAACCATTTTTTAAAACCTTAATCGCATCTGGAATGTTTTCCTTGGAAATTCCTTCTAAACCAATTCTTCTTGCTTCAAAATGGACAGCCATAAACACAGTAACGTAATATAAAAGTGCTGGAATAATAGCTGCAAGGAGTACTGTTCTGTAAGGGACACCGAGAAACTCAGCCATAATAAAGCCTGCAGCCCCCATTATCGGCGGGGCAAACAATCCCCCAGTTGAAGCAACAGCTTCAACTGCACCAGAAAAATGGGGCTTATACCCTATTTTTTTCATTAAGGGTATAGTGACTGCTCCGGTCGTGACCACGTTGGCAATGGCACTCCCATTAATCATACCCATGAATCCACTACCGATTACGGCCACTTTAGCTGGACCGCCTGCTGAACGCCCGGCCAATGTTAAGGCCAAATCATTGATGAAGTCAGTAAAACCACTGTTTTTCAAAAACATTCCAAATAGAACGAAAACAAAGATATACGTAGCTGAGACTCCCAGTGCAATACCGAAGATGCCTTGACCTCCCCAAAACATAAGGTCGATCACACGCTGAACACTGAAGCCTCCATGGTTAAACGGACCAGGAATATAGGGGCCAACGAAGTTATAGGCCAAAAACAAACCAGCAATAATTGTTAGCACGTTACCAATGACTCGTCGACTTGCCTCGAAGACAAGGAAAACACCAATGGCCCCGAACCAGTAATCAGCTGGAACGTGGAGTCCACCACGCACCCTGGCAAAATCATCGAAAGTAATTAACAAATAACCTATAGAGGCTACTGTTAGACTAATGCATGCAAAATCCCACCAAGTTGGAATTCTACGGAACTTTTTGCTTCTCTTTGATGCAGGATATAGGATAATAGTCAAAATAAGAAGAAAGCCTAAATGCCATGCTCTTAATTTGATCGCATCTAATCCTCCATAGGTATTAACATAAAGTTGAAAAATTGACCAAATAATTGCGATCATTGTAATAATTCTGGCAAGAATACCTGCATACTCTCTTGTTCTGGATTCAACATCATATTTTTGCAATAATTCCTCTTCGGATATATCTGTCTGATTTGTTTGTTTTTTATTGTTAAGTTCGGACATCTTCGGCCCTCCTTTGTTGGAAGTACGATGTGGTCTTTATCAAAAAGCATATTACTTACTTAGTCAATGCCCTAAGGCTTTCATTATACGCCCTCACATTTATTCACAATATATTTTGTAAATTCGGCTGCCATGACTGCCGGATTATCATTGATAAAGTCTACCTTTTCGTTATGTGATCCGATTTTTGCATGGATCACAACTGGTTCTTTTACTTTCAAAGCTTCTATCAATGCCTGACGGAATTGTTCCGTATTTTCAGCCGTTAACGTTTTAACACCGTACCCGGATGCGACTGAACTGATATTTATCTTGGCAGCTAAAGACCTTTGCCCTCCTGTTGAGGCAAAGCACTCGTTATCCAAAACGATACACAACCATTTTTCAGGTTCCAAATAGGCCGCCGAAGCCAGTACATTAGGGTTCATCAGAATCCCGCCGTCTCCTTCCAAAACAATGCATTTGTCAATCGGCTTGTCTTCAATGGCCAAGCTGACACCAAGGGCAATAGAAGGTGATAAGCCCATTGAATCAACGACATACAGATGATTTGGCTTTTTTCCCAGACTGGCCCACTCTCTGGAAGTAGCCCCACAAGTTGAAATAACTGGAAAATCATGTGCGTACTCATATACAATGCGCAATGCGTCTATTCTATCCATCATTGTTCTGCTCCCCCCTTAATGTTAAACATGACAATAATCGGCCGGTGGGTGTCCTGAGCATATTTTTCAGCTTGCTCGATTGCAAGGGCCCATTCATGAAGAGGAACCCGGTAATCCAGTTTGAAAGCTTTAATAGAAACGTCATCCAATATGCGGGGTAATGGTTCTGAAAATAAATGAACAGCAGAATTAATCTCTCCAAGTCCTCCGCGTCTGGTGACTAAGATCAACATCGGTACATGATACGCCTGGACGAACGTTGTTAGTGTAAGAAGCGAATTGCCTATGCCCGTATCTTGAATTAAAACAACTGGTTTTTTGCCTCCAAGACTAATTCCGGCAGCGATACCGATACCATCTTCTTCTCTGCTCACCGGGAAGGATTTAATATGATCCGCTGTTTCGAAATGTTTGATAACAGGACCTACAGTGCTACACGGTATGGAAATAAAATAATTCGGTTGTATAGCTTCAATACCTTTAATAATTTCTGCACATGCCAAATCTCTAAAAGTGGCCAATTTGTATATCCTCCTCACCATTTACTCGGCGGTAAAATTTTTGCTAACTCTTCTACAGATGCGCCTTTTTCCAACAACTCAACTACTCTTTGCTCCTTTTCTACCGCAGCAATCGTTTTTTCCAAAACCTCTTCCACTTTATTAATTGGAATGATGACAACCCCGCTATCGTCTGCAATAACCAGATCTCCTGGATTGACCCGTATACCGGCAATTGAGACAGTTCCGTTAATCTCAATCGCCTCAACTCTGTATTTCCCTGTAATAGGTGTCTTTCCTGTGCTCCACACCGGATAGTCCAGCTTGTAAATCGTATCTATATCTCTTACGCCTCCATCTACAATGTTACCTGCCATCCCCCACTTTTTGGCCACTAACGTTGACAACCCACCTTGAACAGATATATCCCCTAATCCGCCTGCATCAAAAACAGGAACATCCCCTTCTTCAGCAATGGCATACAGATCCCTGTCGGCCAGTTTGGCCCTCTCTGAATTCATGTAACCATAATCAGGAGTAATAGGTTCAGGTATATAACGAATAGTGACCGCAGGACCCACAATTTTTTTGCCAGGGATGATTGGGCTTAATCGGCTTGCTGGAATCACGCTTTTTATACCCAGCGAATCCATAATATCGGACACCGTTGGAGTCAATCCATCAATAGCTTTGAATCTCTTAATGACTTCTTTAGAAGGTCGCGGAATTTCAACTCTTGATATTCTGTCGGGAGGGATTAGTCCCATCAGACGATGTTTGTATTTCTCCAGTTCAACTTTGCGCATATGTATACACCTCTTTTTTGGAAAGCATGGCTTTCCCTTAAGAAGATAACCTTCTTAAGAGAAAGCCTTTAAAATCCCCAGAGGGTTTGCTCCTAAAATAATAGACCTTTACTGTAGTACGCCGACTTCCTTATAATATTTTTCTGCTCCCGGATGGAGCGGTACATCAGCCAAGCCGGTTACAGCATTTTCAACATCAAACTGAGCAACAACTGCATGAGCATCCTGTAATTGATCTATCTTTTCCCAGAAAGTTTTTACAAGATCATAGGCAACCTCTTCTGGCATAGATGCATCCACTACCAACATATTTAGCTGAGCAACTGTTTTTACATCTTCATCCTGGTTCTCATAGCTTTCCGCAGAGATAATGAACTCAATATACCAAGGATACTGTTCTTGCATCTTCGCAATGATATCATCATCATAACTCAGAAGCACCCCGTCGGCTGTGGCAGTCATTTCCGAAACAGCTGCTGCAGGTATACCAGCCATGATCATAGCAGCGTCAACTTGTCTGTTTCTCATTAAGTCCGTTGCTTCGGTAAAACCAACAAAGTTATGATTGACTGAGTCATAATCAACGCCATAGGCTTCCAAGGTTTGGCGTGATTCAATCTCGGTTGCACTACCTGTCGCACCAGGTGCAAAATTTCGCCCTTCAATATCTGCAATAGAAGTAAGTGCAGCATCTTTTCTAGCGACAAAGTGATTGACATTGGGATATAAAGCCGCCAAAATCCTGACATCTTCGTATGCGTTCCCCGAAAAAGGACCTTCCCCATTATATGCTTCCCAAAGGGTTCCAATCGGGGTTAGTGCCATGTTCGACTCACCTTGCTGCATAAAATTAAGGTTTTGAACACTTCCGTTAGTCGCTTGCGAAGAAGCTTGGATATAATCAATTTCCCTCGTAAAAAATTCAGTGAAAGCAGCACCCAAAGGATAATAAACACCTGTTGTTGTTCCAGTTGTCATTTGAATATTATAGGAGTCAGGACGTCCTTCATTGTTACCTTCATTATTATTACTTGCTTCTCCTTCAGAGCTCGACCCGTTCCCTTCTGCTGGAGCAGAAGTATCAGAAGAGCAGGCAACAAGTGCAAAGGCTAATACAATCAAAAATAAGGGGAACAAAGTCTTTCTCATAACTAATCCTCCCATCTCGCATCCTCTTTTTAATCGTCCTTTTAAATAATCCCTCTTACTCATCCCTTCTAAAGACACGTCTTAAAAAACAACTCTCTTGTCTATACCCCCCTTTCGAGCAAGGTAATTAGAACAAATCTATCATTCCAAAATATTCATAATACTTATAACAGCTGAAAAAGAGATAACTACTATAACTATATATTTTAAGTTCCATTTTCCTAACTCAAACATTTTAAGATGAAGTAAATTTGTCGTAATCAAATTCAAGGCTGCCAACGGAGAGATTAGGGGGCTTATACCCCAGCTAATAATTAGCGTCAAAGCAAATAACTCTGAGCTCAAGCCAATAACTTCGGGAGAAAGACTTGTCGCTAAAACCGTAATCGGCAAAACTTGATGAACAACAGTGGAACCGCTTACAACAATAACGATAATTGTGAGTACCATTAAAAAGGTAGACATGGAAGCGATTCTCTCAAAAAAGGATGACAAATAGCTTGTAAAGGGAGTCAGTTGTATCATCTGGGCAAAGAAAGCGCCTGAAATAAACATAATTGACTCATTATGAACACCTGGAAGAATATGAACAATATAATCATTTTTTATTGATCGTGCATATTCTTTTCCTTTTCTAATCGCTAACGACCAGATAATTGAGTAGAAAAACGCAATGACTGATATTAACAAAATTAAATTGTAATTAAGCCACCTTTCCAAGAGAATCAATGTTACAAACAAGCCAATAAAAACTATAATAAGTTCCCATCCTTTTCTATGGGACATAAGTGGATATTGCTCTGAACTGAAACCGGAAGCGAGGTCTGCTCCAGCAGAGACTTCCCTTATAATTGCGCGGCTTTTTTTAATTCCTTTATGAAACTCCCACGAAACTAAGAGAGTTGAGACCGTTAGTCCTAATGCGACAGTCAATAAACCATATAAGAAAAATGAAGTAAAAGGTACTTCTAGGAGATGCAAAATGATTGCTACTCCTGCAAAATATGGTGACCACAAAGCAGCTAAGGAAAAACCTTGCGTGATACCACTCGTAAACAAACGCTTCATTTTGGTTACTTTATCGAAAAAGAGTTCATAAACAAACCTAGCTGCTCCCAAATTCAAAAAAGAACTTAACACACAAGTCAGAGTGGTGATAAACGTGACCTGAATCAGGTTGTTTTTCATATAGTTATTTACAAACTTGTACATATACTCTACGTATCCCCCATGTTTCAAGGGGTACGAAAGCAACGGAGCCGCCACAAAAAGCACAACCATTCCAAGATTATTGACGATAGAATCTTTCCAGTAATATAGGTCTCCTTCACAGAGAAAAAATAAAAGGTGACCTATGATGACGGACAAGAAACTCATAATCATCGGAAAAAGAGACATATATGGCAAACATATAAAAAAGGTAACTACCGTCATTGTCACAAGAATATTTGATGAGGGGATTTTGAAAAATTCTTGTAAAACAAAAAGTACTGCAACAGCTAGCAAAAAGTAACCCCTTACAAGCGTAATATGCCTTGTACTCACAAAATAGTTTGAGATTTTTGAGATCATTACTCATCCAAGCTTTCTTATCATTTATTACGGCGAGATGCTATAGTGATCATTAATAATGTGCGGGTTCTCTCCTGCAAAAACTGTTACTGTATTTCCTCGGCCCGAAAATTAAAGTCAATTGCAATGGTCCATTAACCTAAATTGCCCTTCTTCCACTACATCTAGAAGTATTGGTGAACGATAAATATTTCATTATCCGGTATCGTCTATTTATAATCGGGATATATCTATATTCTAGATTCTAAATAATAATTCCTAACATTTCAACAATTAATTATATAAATTAAATAAATTATATAAATTTTATTTTAAATTTAATGTTTTGAATGTATACTATAATCAACCACCGGAACATTTTTTAGCAAAGCCACATTATAGACCTCTTTTTTTCGCTCCCATTCCTCTAAAAATCGCTTGTATTGCTGCATTACTTGCAGAGACTTCACCGCTCTTTCAGGACTGGGGTAAAGTGGTACTTTGGCCTTTCTCAGTTTGTTCATTCCCTCCTTTGCTAGATTTTCAGCTATTGTCCAAGCGACAATAATTGGTTTATCGCTTAACTGTGAGAGTTCAATAATATCTTCGGCAACATGGGTAGCGACAGATCCTGCTAATATTGTTAACATGAGAATCATAGCATCTATATTTGGATCATTGATAAGGACCTCCAAACCTTGTTTTAAATACTCAGGGTTGTTCAAAATTTGGGCTGTGGTGTCAAACGGGTTTTGAGGTGCTCCAAAGTCAGGGAGAATTGCTTTTAAACGTTCCTTACTCTCCTTGGTTAAATCAGGGACTTCCAGTCCCGAATCGATACATCTATCAGCTACAATGGTACAGGCACCTCCTGATGTAGAAACAACGCCAACCCGCTTTCCGTCCGGAAGAGATAAGTAATTTAGAGCCATGGCAAAATCAAATAAGTCATCCAGGCTTTCGGCCATGATCACACCATACTGTTTAAAAACAGCTTGATATACTTTATGATTACCGGCCAATAGACCTGTATGGGATTGAACCGACTTACGCCCCACTTCAGTGCGCCCATTTTTAAAAACAATCACAGGCTTCCGCTTATTAGCAGCCTTGACAAGCGATCGCTTTAGCTTCAGTCCGTCTTTAATCCCTTCCAAAAAAACACAGATAGTTCTAGTCGAGTCATCTTTTACCATATAATCAATATAATCAGCAGCGTCCAAATCAGCCTCATTTCCTGAACTGATCCATTTGTTAATACCAATGCTCTTATCCCACCCCTGGCTTAGCATCGCTCCTCCAATTGCCCCGCTTTGAGTAATGTAAGAAATACTCCCGTCGACAGGAATGTTCGTGGAAGTCATAGACATACTAAAACTGGCAAACACCTTATTTTTTACATTTGTTATCCCAATAGTATTGGGACCGCAAATACGAATGCCATTCGCTTTAGCATACTCAACCAATTGTTGTTGGAGTTTTGCTCCTTCTCTTCCGGTTTCAGCAAATCCTGAAGAATGAATCATCACCATTTTTATTTTTTTGTCAACGCACTCTTCCATCGTTTTTAACAAATACTTGGAAGAAATAAGTAGACAAGCTAGATCTACCGATTCTGGCAGGGCTTTAATTGATGGAAAGCAGGTTAAACCCTGTATATTATCCGCTTTGGGATTAATTGGATAAATCTTTCCTGTATAACCATGCATGAGCAAATGATGGATAAGACGTCCTCCATGTTTATTTCTGTTAGTAGATGCACCAACAACCGCTATGGAGGACGGATTAAGCAAATATTCAATAGATTGGACCGGGTTCAATATAACCACCCTCCTCTGAATTTGTATAAATCACTTCAATGCACAACGTTGGACTATACTTAATTGTCAACAAACATCCGAGCATCTACTGCACATGCTCCTTCCCCAGATGGATAGACAAACAAAGGGTTGATTTCCATTTCTTTAACTTGCGGGTAATGCTCACAAAATTTAGCCAGCTTAAAAATAATATCCTTGACAAAATCCAAATCAGCAGGAGGGTTTTCCCGATAACCCCTTAGCAATGGACTTAATTTAATCTCCTTAAACATGTTATCAATATCTTCGTCGGCAACGGGCAAGGTTTTCAACGTTACATCTTCCAATACTTCCACAAAAATCCCCCCCATGCCGAAAAGTAATACAGGGCCAAAAACAGGATCACGTTTAGTACCGATAATAACTTCTGTTCCTTTTTTAGCCATTTTTTGTACTGATACCCCTACTATCTGTGCATCCGCTTTGTATTGACAAGCATTATGCATAATTTCCTTATAAGCCTGCTCTACTTCCCTTTCATTTTTTAGGTTAAGCATAACACCTTTAGCATCTGTTTTATGGGAAATATCAGGAGAAACAATTTTTAAAACGACCGGATATCCAATTTTCTGTGCATAATGAACGGCCTCTGCAGAGGAAACAGCCATATAATATGGAGAAACAGGTATACCTATGGATTGTAAAATCTGTTTTGATTCTATCTCTGTTAAGACACTACGGCATTGTTGTTGTACAGACATCAAAATACGATTAATTTCCTCCAAATTCATGGAAACAATCCTTTCTGTTTTGGATTATCATTTACATCAAGTGCAGCTCCTAGAATTTGACCACTTGTTAATGCATAGTAAAGATCTTCTTCAACCACAATACCGCCTCTCCTCTGGCCACATTTATTAATATCGCTGTGGATTTTCATTTGTGACAGCGCATCCTTATTAATTAAACCTTTGGTTTCTGCGGACATGGATATTATTTATAAATCACTTTTTAATGAAAACTTTCTGTTGATGTGGTGTCGATTTGCATTTTTCCATCCCAGCGCATCCTGGGCAATTAAGATTCTTTGCACATTGGCCGACCCTTCCCCGACATGCAACATATTAGCATAACTCAGATATTTTAAGATAGGATACTCATCCGTAAGAGCGTAACCCCCAAATATTTCAAAGGCGCTTCTACTCACTTTGGTCGCCACTTCTGCAGCATAATACTTTGCATGGGCACTTTCACGGGTGGCTGCCTCTCCTTTATCCTTTAAATAAGCACTTTTATACACAAGCATCCGGGCTGCTTCGGTCTCTACAACCATGTCAGCGATTAAGTGTTGAATCATCTGATACTCTCCAATGCGGCGTCCGCCTACCACACGCTCGTTGCAATATTGAATGGCCGCATCGATACATCCTTGAGCAATGCCAACCAGACGGGCAGCAACACTTAAACGTCCGTAATCTAACGCATTCATGGCTATTTTAAATCCTTCCCCTTCTTGACCCAGTCTGTTTTGTATTGGGATCCTATATTGATCTAGAAAAACTTCACAACTTCTCATCATGTGCCCCAAAGAACTGATCTCGATTGGTTTGGCATCAAATCCGGGTCTGTCCGTTTCAATAATAAAAGCTGTAATTCCTTTCACGCCTGCAGCCGTATCGGTTTTTGCAAATAATACCCCTACATCTGCCTCATTGGCAAACGTAATAAACATTTTAGACCCATTAAGTTCGTAGCCTTCTCCTTTTAACCTGGCCGTCGTCTTCATAGATCCTGCCGCATCGGATCCGCCTCCCGATTCGGTCAAGGCAAACATCCCGATATAATCTGCTGCAATTAAACGGGGAACATAATTTTCTATTTGTTCTTCCGTTCCCCAGTTGAGTATGGTAAGCGGACAGGTCATGGCTTGCATGTTGAAAGCGTAACCAAAAGCGGGGTGCGCACGTGAAATTTCTTCAGCAATGATGGCAAAGTTTAAAAATCCTAGTTCTGATCCACCGTATCTTTCAGGAAAACAAGCCCCGAACATTCCAGCCTGGCCCATTTTCTGCAGTATGTCCTTAGGAAACTTGCCATGATCTTCATAGCTTTTAACGTGAGGGATAATTTCCTTTTCAGCAAATTTGCGGGCCATGTTTTTAACCTGCACATTTTCTTCACTTAGATCAAAATTCATACTCAAGCCACTCTCACTTTCCTAAAAAGTAGATATCGTTATTATCAACATACATTTTCTAAATTCGGTGTGATATGATATAAAGAAATATTCTCATTATTCCGAAATGAAACCTGCGAGTTAGAAGTTCAAATAAGGACTGAGGAAACAGTTTCTTGAAGTAGTCTACGCTACAGAAGGAAGCAGCCTTTCCACAAATGATCCCAAGATCTTTATCTATACAGGAGGTATATAAGTGTTAAAAATAATGAGTTACCCTAAAATTAAAATTATTAATCCATTGCTAGCTCAAAGTATTTCAGCTTTTGGTGTTTTATTCCTTCCCCCGATAGCTCCTTTTATCGTCACAGAGTTCAGTATATCAGGACTTTTAACAGGTTTAACATTGTCTTCATTTTATTTTGGGGCAATCGTTTCTTCATTTTTGACCGGCAGTATTGTTTCCTATCTGGGAGTCCGAAAGTCGATAGTTATTTCTCTGTTGATCCTGGGGGTTTTTATTATACTCGCTTCTCTTACACAATCGTTGACACTTATGCTTCTTCTTTTTATTATGGCAGGGACAGGTTACAGTCTAATCAATCCGGCTATTAACCAGTTAATTACACAAGATTTTAGCAGGGAAGTCAGGGGACTAGCTATGAGTATCAAACAGACCGGTGTCACTCTTGGAGGGGCAATAGCTGCATCGTTATTGCCTTTCTTAACCGCTGTATTTGATTGGAGAAGCTCTGTCTTTATCACTGGTCTTATCATCATTGGCATTTCCTTTTATTTTTTGTTTATCCTGAGATCATACGAAGCACCAAAGCTTGCAAACCATTTCAGTCCAGGACAAATGTGGGGGGGAATAAATGTGATTTTCCACAATTTGGACCTAATGCGTTTGAGCATGGTTTCTTTCTTTTTAGTTGGTGCACAGTTCTCTTTTTTTATGTACTTTGTGTTATATCTCAATAACGACGTCGGTTATTCTGTAGCTTTTGCCAGTACTTTACTTGCCTTTCCCAAGGTTCAGGCGCCGTTGGACGAGTGGTTTGGGGGATGCTGAGTGACCGTTTTTCGGAAAGAATCACCGTATTACAGATTATAGGATTCTCCTCATCTGTACTGTTGCTTTTCTTTTCTCTAGCATCTATCGTTAAAATACCTGCTTACTTGATTATTGTTATCTCTATTTTACTTGGGTTCACTATAAGCGGTTGGAACGGTGTATATCAAGCGTCTATTATTGAAATCGGCGGGGAGAAAATGGCCGCTGTGTCCAGCAGTATAAGCTTTACCTTTACTTATACAGGCATCTTCATATTCCCGCTCTTTTTTGGCTGGCTCAATGATCTTATTTCTAATTATTTTGTTTCTTGGATTGTTTTGTCGTTTACAATGTTTTTTTCTGTATTTTTTATGATTCATAGACACAGAAATGTGACATAAATAAAGCACTGTTAACCATTAAATGTTACATGATCATCAATGATGTGATAGCGGTTTTGAACGCCATAGATTAGACAATGCTCGATGTATTCACCCACCTGTACCCCGACCATGAATGGTAAGAAAATAAAAACTGGTGCATCAATGCTGCTTGGTTCAAACTGCATGCAGCCATTGTTTAAGGTACCAGCTTTATTTGTGATTCAAATAACCTTCTTCTCTCTTAGTTCCTTAATTTTCTCATCATTCAAGCCAAGTACTTGTTTAAGAACTAACTCAGTGTGTTCACCTAAAATCGGGGGATGCTTGTGAATGGGAATCGACTGATTGTTAACTCGGATCGGGTTCTTTAACAAAGGAATCGATCCCAGACAAGGGTGCTCCACTTCCTGTGTCACTTCCCTTTCTTTGACCTGGGGATGCTCAAAGACATCTTTAATATTGTTGACTGGACCGCATGGAACCCCGACAGTGTTAAGCCATTCAGTCCACTCACCGGCCGTTTTGGTTGCCAATTCTTTTTCAATCAATTCTCTTAACAGCTTTCTGTTTTGCAGACGATCCGTATTTGTTTTTAATCTTTCATCTTCAGCCCACTCTGGATGTCCCAGAGCTATAGCCAGTTTTTTAAACAATCCGTCATTCCCGGCAGCAATCATAATTGGTCTATCTTTACAAAGAAAAACCTCGTAGGGGGTAATGTTGTTATGTTCATTTCCGACTCGTTTGGCAACATAACCGGTTAAGAGGTAGCTGCTTGCAATGTTAGCTAAAGAGCTTACCATAACGTCCAACAATGAGATATCCAAATGACACCCTTTGCCGGTTCGATCCCTTTCCCTAATGGCCCCCATGATGCCAATGGCCACATACTGAGCAGCCATAATATCTACAATCGGAATCCCGACTCGGGTTGGCTCGCCCTCAGGATGCCCTGTAACTTCCATTAATCCTCCCACAGCTTGAATAACTGGATCGTAACCCGGCCTATCTCGGTAGGGGCCCGTTTGACCATATCCCGTAACAGAACATAATATAATACTGGGATTAACTTTTTGTAATATTTTATACCCTAATCCTAAACGGTCAAGTGTTCCTGTTTTAAAATTCTCAAGGACAACGTCAGCCTTGGCTACAAATTGCTTAAAAAGGTCCTTTCCTTCTTCAGTTTTTAAATTAATTGTTATAGAACGTTTATTACGGTTGGTACATAAGTAATAGGTGCTTTCTCCGTTAGCAAAAGGCCACCAATTACGAATATCATCCGTTCCACCGGGTGCTTCCACACGGATAACATCTGCGCCCAAATCGCCCAGTAACATGGACCCCATTGGTCCAGCAAGGACACGGGACAGATCCAAAATACGTATGTCGCCCAATGCATTTTCCATGTCTTAAACCTCCTTGTAAGTGAAGATGGTTGGCTGTCATAAACCTTAGGAACTAATAAATGACCACAAATGGTTGGGTCCAGCTTGCATCACATATTCTCCAAGTCGATCTGACCATTCATTTTCATGCCCAAACTCGTCTCGCCACGACCAAAGTCGGCGAGTACTGTGGTGCAGTGGGTGCTCATGGGTAAACCCGATGGCACCATGAACTTGATGGGCTATTGGGACAGCAGTTCCTACTGCTTCACTGACACGAGCTTTGGCCAACATAATTTGATTAAGTCCGTCTCCATCTTCAAAAGCCTCAATGGCATAATTGGCAGCTAAATTTGCTGCTACAACTTCCCCTGATAAAACCGCCAACTGGTGTTGAATCGCTTGAAACTTACCAATATGCTGTCCAAACTGTTTTCGCTCTTTAGAGTAGGTTACCGAGAGTTCAAGAATCCGTTCCAATGCCCCTGACATTAACACAATACGGGTCAATGCCCCTGTGAACCATATCCATTGACAAATCTCATTTAAGTTCGGAAAAGTTCTAACACTACCTTTTACCTGGGCACGATTAAAAATTAGTCTATCCCGTGCTTCTCCAGCGAGGTTCTGACCCGGGATCACAGTACAGTCTTGAGGGTAGACCACCCCTATAGCTGTTGTACCGCTCGTGGCTGTCCCAATGACTATGATTTCATTGGCAAAACGTGCCCAAGGAACATTTTGAGCTGATCCGGTCACATACCAACTATCTGCTGTCTGTTCGAACTGAATTGCCTCTAGATCACTCACTGATGTCAGCGTTAAAGACCCCTCCTTGATATCAAACTGCAGTTGATGCAATAGCCAGTTGGCGATTAACGTCTCGGCAAGGGGAATCGGTGCTGAATACTTTCCGGCAATTTTGAGTGCACTTAAAGCATCTCCGTAGCTCCCCCCGGCTCCTCCCTGTTCTTCAGGTATACCAATCATTGTCAGTCCCATCTCTTCTAAGATGTCCCACAATTCTCCCGGCCAAATTCCTTTCTCAGCGTTGTTAACTGTTTCTTTGCTCACCAGATCCTTCATAATTCTCGCTGTTGTATCAACAATCATTTCACGGATATCATTCATCGTACCCCCAACCCCCTTGCAATAATGCCCCGTAGAATTTCTGTCGTACCCCCTCGTAGTGTAAAACCGGGTGAATGAAGGATGGCCTGAGCTAGGAGCACTTCAAAATGTTTAATGGAAGTCATCGATGGAGACAAAGAGACAAGCAAGCGTACCTTTTCAGTTAATTCCCTTTCAAATTGTGTTCCCAGGTCTTTAACCAGAGAGGCCGGAATATTAGGCGTTATGCCTTCCTCCAATAACTTAGCAACTCCTAAGGACATGCGTCGTAATGTCCATAAATGAGCAACCAATCTCCCAATTTCAATTCTAGAATGTTTATCGTTTTGCCCGTTTTTCCTCAGAATCCGTACTAATTCCACCAAAAGTGGAAAGGTACTCAAAAATCTTTCCGGGCCGCTTCGTTCATATGCTAATTCGGTCATACTTTGTTTCCATCCGTTTCCGATTTCACCAACAACCATGTCATCAGAAACTTTGACGTCCTCGAAAATTACTTCATTAAAGTGATGCTCTCCAGTCATGAGAATAATGGGTCTTACAATCACACCGGGCAAGGATAGATCGATAATAAACTGACTCATTCCGGCATGGCGGTTATCCGGATCGCGAGATGTTCGGCACAAGGCAATCATATACTGCGTCTTGTGGGCCCCGCTGGTCCATATTTTACTGCCATTGATTACCCAGCCGTCCCCTTCCCTACGGGCACTGGTGCTTATGGAGGCTAAATCCGATCCAGAATTAGGCTCACTTAATCCAATGGAGAAGTAACATTCACCCCTGGCAATTTTGGGTAAAAAGAATGTCCGTTGTTCTTCCGTCCCGTACCTAAGGAGCAACGGGCCGCTTTGACGGTCAGCTATCCAATGGGCCGCTACAGGAGCACCGGCCGCTAACAGTTCTTCTGTAATCACAAAACGGTCTAAAGCAGAGCGTTCTTGCCCGCCATATTTGCGAGGCCACGTAACCCCAATCCATCCTTTCTCACCCAATTTCCTGCTGAACTCTGGAGAAAAACCGGCTAACCACGAATCACAATGCGGGGTAAAGGTACCTGCTTGCAGTTCTTCATCAATAAAGTTTCGTACCTCATCCCTCAATTTCTTTGTACATTCAGGCAATTTAACAGTTGGTAAACTAAATCCTTTAAACAATAAACTCACCTCCCCAACTCCTGATTTATAAAGCCCAGAACTCTAACTGCATTATCTCCCCGTAAACTTGGGCTTCCTTTTTTCCAGAAAAGCATTAACCCCTTCCTTATGGTCTTCCGTTTCGGTAACGATAGCCATATGTGAAGAAATCAGATCAAGTGCTGTTTCTAAATCGGTTTTCATAGATTGACGAACAGAGCGCTTGATCATACGTATTGCAATTTGCGGACCGGAGGCAATTTGCCTAGCTAGATCCATGGTCTGTTCCATAAATGTTTCTCGTGGAAAGACGTGATTGACTAAACCCATTTGTAACGCTTCTTCTGCGTCCACAAAGCGTCCTGTCCACAAGAGTTCGTAAGCTCTTGCTTCTCCCACAAGTCTTGGCAAAAAGTAGGCGCCCCCATCACCCGGTACCAAGCCCACCTTGACATAACCTTCACTCACTTTGGCTGTATCAGCCATAGTTCTTATATCTGCCATAAGAGCCATATCCAGTCCCGCCCCCACAGCAGGACCGTTAATGGCCGCGATGACCGGTTTATCCATTCGTTGCAACGTAAACGGAATACGATGAATATCCTCCCAAAGCATATTTTTGGCATCCAACCGGGTCGGTTTACCTTCTTGCATATCTCCCACATCTCCGCCGGCACAGAACACATCTCCCGCTCCTGTCACAACAACCACATGGACATCCTTATTATTTTGAGCATCTTCCAAGGCCTGAACCCACTCACCGATCATTTGACTGTTAAAGGCATTTTTCTTTTCAGGACGATTTAACGTGATGGTCTGAATATGATCCTCAATATGAACATGAATCAATGCAGACATGATTATATCAACTCCCTTTATGAATTGAACCCGCACCATCGATGACAATGCATGCCCCGGAAACATAATCAGCGTAGTCACTGACTCGATATGAAGCAGGATTAGCCACCTCTTGGGGTACCAAACCGCTGACGCCTCCTGTAATGATGGACACTTTACCTGCTAATGTTCCTTCAGGTAACATTGGTTGTTGATATAGCATATTTGGTGATCATCCTTTTAAATTAGATTTTACTCTCTCTTCAAGAGAATCTCTGTACGGGCCCTCCCACTGGATTACTTGGAGCATAACGTTAAAAAAACTTTTGGGGTAGACAAATAATTCTCTCCTTACTCCCTCTTTAACATGGGGACCAATGATCCCAATCCCTTTTGCTGTGAGCTCTTGGGCTGCCTTTTCTATATCCTTTACACTTAGGGCAATGTGGTGGATCCCTTCACCTTTTTTTTGTAGAAATCGTTTAAAGCTGCCCTCACTGATCGGGGTTTCCAAGCCAATCAAAACATCATTCACCAGATAAAAAACGGCCTTTACACCATGTTCCTCCAGCACCATTTCCTTCAGTGGCTTAACACCAAACATCGTCTCAAACTTTTGTTTTGCCTCTTCCAGATTATTGACTGCCAGTGTAATGTGATCAAGCCCCTCTACCTCTAACAAACGAACCACTCCTATCGATAAACCTTGGAAACTCGCATCTATCAGCCGATCGTGGCAGATGAGACAGCCGTATCCCCAAAGTTGGGAACGATTGTAATATGGTACGGTTCCGGCCCTCCAACTACAACAATTAAAATATCTTCATAGTTTTGACACACAGGCACCTTTCCGTTTTCAACGATAATCTCCTTACGGCGCCATTCAAGTAAATCTCTTGGTATATCTTCAATATTGATTTTGGAATTTTCATAGAGGAATTCTTTTACTTTAGATTTGGTCCAACCCGCTTTGCTCATCAATTGGGCATGCCCCGGAGGAAGTAAAATAACAGGATTACCACCCCCAAACAAATAATTGTTATTGCCCATTACCTTCAACCCATCGGCGACAACGGTTAAATTAGTCAAGACGTTTGTTGTTGCTGGCAAGACATTGTTCGTACCCTGGGCACCGACTACTGTCACAATGTTTTCTCCATGTTTGTAACCCAATTCTACTGAGAGGGGATCCCAAGGACTTTCTTCTTCATTTTCTCCCAGACAAAAGGTATACTTGCCCGGCATCCCCAAGGTCGCTTTATCAATTTTTCCGGGCACTGCCCCGCCTATGTTAAGTAAGATCAATCTTAAAGCCCTACCTAACGTGGCATTGGCCCTATTCCCGGGTCCTAATGCATTTCTACCCGTGTTCATCTGAATTTTTTTTCGAATCTCACCGTTAACAATGACCAAAGGACTAACCGGATTGGTGGTCGTTTGAATACCACCCAAATTAAACCCTGGTACAGAAATAGCTTTCACCATAGCAATAAGAACCGGCATATATTCAGGTAAACATCCGGCCATAACAGCATTAACTGCAATCTTCTCCACCGTTGCCAGTCCTTTTCGTGGTTCAACCTCAGCAACCACCTCTTCGGCCGCTAATCCCGAAGCTTCAATATACTTAGCCACCTGTTCAGGGACGGGAGGGAGTACTGGAAGACCATCAGTCCACCCCATTTCATAAGCTTCATCAAAAAATTCAAATATGGAATCACTCATTTTAACGGTATCTGACAGCTTTGTCATTCTGACACTTTCTCCTTTGAAATTTGATCTAACGCTTCACTAATAATGTCGCCAGCGATCACTTTCAATTCCTCTGTGGGCAGCTCTTCCACCAAACGACTAATCACCACTTTGGGAATGCTTGTAAACTCCCTTCCTGCAGCAATTGCATTAGCTAAATCAACAAACCGATCGGTGACCACCACAATGGATGGAATTCCTCTATTGAACAAATCAATTGAATCGTGGATACTCCACGTAGTACATGATCCTCAATTTGCTAAACCGACGATAACAAAATCCGACTTTAAAGCTAGATCATCTAAAAATGACTTGGATGCAGCTGAAGTTAGAGGGATGTCATAAATTGCAACACTTTTAACTTGGTGGTTTTCAGAAAGCTGACGACTCATTTCAGCAATGATCACTTCCCAACTTTTCCATCTGTTATTTAAAATTCCGATCCGCTTTCCTTCTAAGGAGTAAATCGGTTTCAATTTTTGATCCACTTCTTTAGGTCTGGATTTTGGATTTAACACCAGCATTTTGAACAACCTCCATTCTTTTTTGACCGTTTTCTGTAATCACTGAGACGTTAACTATTTTTATTTGTTGCACACTTACTCTTATGGGGTTTGAATTGATCTCAACCTTTCCTTCTAACTTAGAAGCTAAGTATGAAAACTCTGACATCACTTCTGCTAGCCAATGAGGTGTGAGACAAGGCAGCCTTTGCTCCAATTTCAGAAGCGCCCACTTTATAAATGACCACTAGCTTATGATTTTTTAGACCGACTTCTACCAATTCATACAGGCGTTCTGGAGACCTGAGCCTTTCCTGAACTCTAGTTTTATTCACATCTTATATTGCAAAAGTCATGCCAAAACAAAAGGTCAAGAGATTGTTAAGACTATTCTAAGAGCTGCGATACTAGTATTTCAAAATGTTTTAAATAGTTTCAAATATAATCAACATTATGAAACATTTTAAACAGCAACAAAAAAGAGCCGATTAACGGCAACTAATCTTAGACATCATATCGATATCCTATCCCATATGCATGTACTGTTATTAGGTCCGACCTTTTATTGAAGTTGGTATTGTTTTATTTTTCTCCATAATGTTGTTCGAGAAATCCCAAGCTTTTGAGCTGCCTTTATTTTATTTCCGTTTGAATCCAACAATGCTTGAATAATACGAACTTTCTCCGCTTCTTGATAAGAAGTATAGTGCTCACCAACACCATTATTTTTTCCTTTATCATATTGCTGAATTTGTTGGGCTTCAAACTTAAAATGTTCACTTAAAACATCTTTAAAAATTTCGATAAGATCATATGTTGTCGTGGAAACGGAAGTTAATGCGGTAAGTCTTTGTACGAAATTTTCTAGTTCACGAATATTACCACACCACTCATAGTCAAGTAGCCTTTCTCCAGCTAACTTTATAAGAAAGTGAACGTGATCTTCCTGCATCCCATGCTTAAACAACAAATGTTTAAAAATAGGAATGATATCATCCTGCCTCTCTCTTAGCGGTGGCACATTTATCTGCAAAACATTAATCCGATAATACAGATCTTCACGAAACATTCCCCTTTTAACAAGATCAATCAGTGACTTGTTTGTGGCTGTGATAATTCTGACATTTAACGGGATTACCTTTTTTCCGCCTAACCGGATAACTTCTCTTTCTTGCAGTACCCTTAACAGTTTTGTTTGAATCTCTAAAGAGAGCTCGCCGATTTCATCCAAAAAAATCGTCCCTCCTTGTGCCATTTCAAAGAAACCCGGTTTCCCACCTCTTTTTGCACCAGTAAAAGCGCCTTCTTCATATCCAAACAGTTCACTCTCCAAAATATTTTGAGGGATGGCCGAACAATTGACCGGGAGAAAAGGACCGTGTCGTCTATCACTTTCTTGATGAATACTATGGGCCAATAATTCTTTTCCAGTTCCAGACTCTCCGTACAACAGAATGGGTGCCGTTGAACGAGAGTACTGTTTTGCTTTTACAATTACTCTTTTCATAGCCAATGAATCAGCAATAATATTTTTGAATGTATACTTAGATTGAAAACTATTTGCATATCGTTCCACAGCCTCCTCATTAAAGTCACCTGGGAGGCGCAGTATCGAAACATAACCGTTCAGTTTTCCATTAATTTCTATACCTATTCGTTTTTCATCAAGTCTTTTTAATCCTTGATCCAAAACCTCAGTAATATTTTGGCCCCTTACTTCATGTTTGACTTTTCTGTTAATTAGGCGTAAACCAGCTGCATTGACATCAGTAATAGATCCATGTGAGTCAGTGATAAAAAGAGGGTTAATCACCTGATCAAAAATTGCTTCTTTAAATTTAACATACTTCATCATTTTTTTCTTTGTTGCAGCAAATTGGTAAGCCTTTATCAAGTCTAGTCTCAGTGCATCATTAGAATAAACCAGGATGCTATTAATCCCCAAACTTTCAGCCAGCTTACAAATAGAACTGGTTCCGATTACAGTATCATATCCTTTCTTTTGATATCTTTCAAGTAAGTTTTCCGCCTCTTCTAGACTATTAATAATCAAATGTTTCACGTCAAGATTAAGTGTTCGTTTGTACTCTTCTAATGGATATGTTTCATAGTTAGAGTACATCAGCAATACTTTATTTCCTATTGCTTTTGCCTTGACTAAAGCTTTGACCACATCAGCTTCAGTAAAATGCAACGGATATATTGGTATTAAATGTAATAGCTCACTAAATTCTCTTTTAAAGATTTCAAGATGGGCCCCACTTGTAATGACGAGGTCAAATGTGGTTACATAGTCCAGATCTATACGTTTGCTAAACTCAGCAAAACCAACCTCTAATACTTCTAATTTAATGGGCAAGTTAACAGTTTTATAAACCTCATAACATAGTTGTGTAAAGTTTGGGTGGCTAATAATTAAGATTTTCGTCGTCATTCTGTCTGACCTCCTTAAAGGGGCTTAAAGACCTATTTCGCTTCACAAACAAAAGCCCAAGTCATGTCGCCCTAACCATGACTATTTCGTTCACACCCTTCTTGTCGGTGATACTCTAAATTCTCACTTCCCAAGCCTAATAACCAACCGCCTCGGCAATATCCTCTTCTTCTATCAAGTCATGCCCGTTCAGATCGGCAATGGTGCGGGACACCTTTAAAATCTTGTGGTATCCCCGCATGCTTAACTGGAGGTGCTCAAAAATCTCCCGTATAAAGTCTTCCGCCTCTTTGGTTAATTGACAAATTGCTTTTACCTCTTAAGCAGTTAGCAATCCGTTCGGCTTGTCACTGTTGGTGCGCTCCTGTTTGAACAACAAAGCTTGTTCAACCCGCTGGCGAATATTTGATGTACTGTAATGGTCATTGTGTGGCGTAGCTGTACCAACAATCTCATCATAACTTAGTAATGGCACGTCCACCTGCAGGTCAATACGGTCGATGATCGGACCGGACAGTTTGGCCCTGTAGCGCTCGATTTGCGCAGCTGAACAGGGATACACCAGGAATACGGCTTAGAAAGGCTCGATTGGAGAAAAATTTATTTTTGCGTGAGTTGGCAGAACTAACCGGGCTAACCCCTCAAAATATTAGAAATATCGAAAAGGATGTATATGAGTGCAAAACGGGGTTGAAAGTTGCCACAGCTAAAAAGCTGGCCAAACCATTAGATAAATCCATATGGTATGTTGGATATTACGATAAACTCACAGAAAAAACACTTGGCCAAAAGTTGAAAAAGGCTCGTCTGTATCATGGCCATACGCTGGAAGAAGCAGCAGAATATTTAGGTGTTGATGAGAAAACCATTAGAAATTGGGAGAAAGATATACAGCTCCTAAGGACTGATATGTTAAAAAGGTTAAAGAAATATTTGGAGATTTTGTTAACAGAATATTGAAGTTCTGGGGGTAACCATAGTTATGGTCTCTCCTATAGGGGCTGTCAATAATTTTGAGTAAACTCATTCACTCTTGTTAAGGAATGTATTTTCTCTATCCGTCCTGGTAAGTAAACGGATAGTTGGAGCAATATTTGGCCCCAGGTTTGAACGCGGCCAGTCCAGCGTCTGACGACATCCATGGTGGCCAAGCAAAGCATTTTCAACAAGACCTCGTCCGTTGGAATAACGGCTTTTCCTTTTGTCACTTTTCTTAGCTGGCGGTGGTAGCTTTCAATCATTTTGGTGGTGTAAATGAGCTTACATATTTCTGGTGGATATTTAAAGGACGTGGCAATTTCGTTCCAGTTCTTACGCCAGGATTGAACCATGAGGGGGTACTTGGCTCCCCAGGTTTGCTCAAACTGATCCAATTCTTCCAAGGCCACTTCTTCAGTTGGGGCTTTATATATTGGCTTTAGTTCAGCTGTGATTTTTTTCATGTCTTTATAGGACACATATCGAATGGATTTTCTAATCTGATGGATGATACATTTTTGGACTCCGTTTGCGGGAAGCTTGCTTCAATGGCTTCACTGAAGCCTTTCAAGTTGTCAACGCAAGTAATTAAGCCGTCTTGTACACCACGGTTTTTCAGTTCATTCCAGATCAATGCCAATGGCCATATAGGCCGCTTTATTGACAATCTGGCCATCCTGTTTTACTTTGAAGTGGATGGCATCCAAGAACATCACCGCATAGACCGCCTGTAACGGACGATTTTGCCATCCCTTGTTTAAAGGCATGAGCTTATTGGTCACATTAGAAATGAGTGTAGGCGAGACGTCGATGCCGTATAATTGGTTTAGGTGATCCTGGGTATCTCGCGTACTCATTCCCTGCGTACATGGCAATAATCTGGTCTTCGATCCCGGTCACATTGGATTGGTGCTTCTTGACAATAGCCGGTTCAAATTCACCTTCACGGTCACGGGGCACTTTAATCTCAGATTCACCGTCATCCGAACGTACTTTTTTCTTGCTATAGCCATTCCGTCTGTTAGAGGTGGCTTTGCTTTCTTGGTCATGCTTGGCATAACCTAAGCTATCTTCCAGCTCACCTTCTAACATTTCTTGCAGCGTTTCGGCGAACAGATCTTTAAAGGTGGACTGTATATCCTAGGCAGATTTGATGTTATTCTCTTTAATCCATTGCGCCGAAGCTGGTCTTTTAACATGAGTCCTATAGGAAACAACTCCCAACCTTATTTGTTTTATTATACCGCAAATCTATGAGGTTGTGAGTTTTCACAAAATATTTTATAGACCTCACCTTCTCCAAGCCGCGTAAGGTCATCCAACGCATGCCATGCTTTTCCTTGGCATCGGCAAAAACGCGCTCAATGGTTTCTTTTCGCTTTTCATACAACCGCTTGTTTTCTTAGTGATCCGCTTCTTCCATATAGTCCGCCCAAATATGGTGACTGATCCGTTTGGTATAATCTCTGCTTTGGGTGCACCTGGGAAGCCGGACAGTGTTGACAGGTGTCGGGATTGGACCGATAGAGCCGATACCCTTCTCGTGTGGTGGTTTCATAGTTTATGACTTGGTTTTGGGGACAGAGATAGCAATCATAATATTCATAGTAGTTTATATTGTGGACATTCTTTGAGTCAGGAAATACATCTGTTTCCCCAATTCTGCATAAGAGGGAAGAGTTTGTTGGCATTCGTAAATGAAGACCACAAAAAATCCCCTCAAAAGCAATCTGCAATCATATTAGCACATTGTTGTAGAGAGGTTTAGAAGTTTTGACCTTTTGAATTTGAAAAATATCTCATTGTTTCTGCTACAATAATGTGCTTTTTACAACAATTGATTTTCTCCTTCTGTTATTCATTCCTCTCATTCTATGTTATATGTTTCTATAAAAATTGCTTCAACTAAGCCGCTTCAATAACGGAAGGAGGCCGATTTGCCTCCTCAAACTATACAGGAATATTATCTTTTAATATCGTTATAGGTAGACCTTAACTTCGTGTAAAGTGGTTAGGGGAAGTTAAGAATGACGATTTCTCTTTAATAATTGCCACAGCCCTACACCAACCACCGCTACAACCTTCGAATTTAACAGGCAAAGCACTTACTAAGAATCCATAAGGTTGAGGTATTTTACCCAAGTTGGCCATTTTTTCTATTTGAATATACTCCCGTTTTCGACCATGCATATGTGTTGGCCACAGGTGGCTCTTATTTTTTGTTTTCTGATAAGACGCCACCATAGCGTGAATAGGTCTATCAAGTGTCCAAGCATCAATTCCAATACAGCGAATTCCTTGATCAAGAAGCCAATCCAGACCAGCAACACCTAAACCAGATTGCATCCTAAGATACGTCTCCGTATCGGTACCCCAATACTCATCACAGCCAGTGTACAGTAACACAATATCTTTAGGTTTTAATTTGTAGTTAATTTTCTCAAGTGCTCTTTTCATGTCCTCTACAGTGATTTCCGTGCCAGGTTCCTTATGGCGCATGTCCAAAACGACCCCGGGGCCAAAACACCAGTCAAGTGGAATTTGATCAATAGTTCTGGCTGGTTTGCCTTCGCAAATGGGGCCATAATGATAAGGTGCGTCAACATGTGTCCCTGAGTGAGCACTAGCCGTAATAATTTCTGTAGCAAGCGCCATTTTATCAGGAAAATCTTCGGCTTTGATATTCGCAAGCTTAGCCAATCTTTTAGACCTCCATGCCGCAAAAGCGGCACCAGCAGATGATGAAAATAGTTCGTCCATGTATACTTAATTTTAGGCTGGCCAGCGAGGTCGTCTTAC
>NZ_JAUSUQ010000021.1 GCF_030814135.1 Caldalkalibacillus uzonensis
TCCATCACCAAAACGAATCTTTATTCAATTTTCAAGGAACAGTTTTAGGTTTGAAAGACCTTCAAATGAAGGCTAAAACATAATATACAAGGGGGAATATTGACATGTACACATTAAAAGCCAGACATTGGCTCATCCTTTCCCTATGCCTGGTACTGACTCTGGCCCTTGTTGGCTGCAGCACAGGGACAGAAACGTCAGGGGAAGATACACAGTCAGCTGACGCCACAGATGAAACGGCAGCAGAAGGGGAACAACATGAACAGGAGGCTGCAGGAGAGGGCCCATACATAGTGGAACATGCCATGGGCACGACGGAAATTCCGGAGACGCCGGAACGGGTGGTCATTCTCACCAATGAAGGGACTGAAGCCTTGCTGGCCATGGGGGTTAAGCCGGTCGGCGCTGTACAATCCTGGCTGGGTGACCCCTGGTACGATCACATCAGCGATCAAATGGAAGGCGTTGAAGTGGTTGGATTGGAGAGTGAAGTCAACCTGGAGGCCATTGCTGCTTTACAGCCGGACCTGATTATCGGCAACAAGCTGCGTCAGGAAGCCATTTACGACCAATTAAGCAATATTGCACCCACTGTTTTTTCCGAAACATTGAAAGGTGACTGGAAAGAGAACTTTGCTTTTTATGCCAAAGCCCTTAACCGGGAAGAAAAAGGGCAGGAAGTGTTGCAAGCCTTTGATGACCGTGTGGCCGAACTCAGCGAGAAACTTGGCGATGAATTAAACAAGGAAGTGTCCTTGGTCCGCTTTTTGGCCGGCACAGCCCGTATCTACTACAAAGATTCTTTTCCCGGTGTGATTCTGGATCAGCTGGGCTTTAAACGCCCGGAAAATCAGGATAAAGACGAATTTGCTGAAGAAGTCACCAAAGAACGCATCCCTGAAATGGAAGGCGACATTTTGTTCTACTTTACCTATGAAACAGGCGATGGTGAAGCTTCCAGTACGGAAGAAGACTGGACCAGTGATCCATTGTGGCAAAATCTTGAAGTGGTCAAAAGCGGCAATGTCCATAAAGTGGACGATGCCATTTGGAATACAGCTGGCGGTGTCATCGCAGCCAACCTGATGCTGGATGATATTGAAGAGCTGTTCCTGAAATAACCAAGGCGTCAACCCTCCTCTTAATATATACCAACCCCATCCATATAGCGGATGGGGCTTTTTGACATAAAAAACGCTGGTGGTGTCCACCAACGCTATGCTTCTTCTCATATGATGCGTGATGTTATTTTCCGTGACGTTCTCTTAAAACATCCAGCACCCGATCCAGGCCAAGCTGCTGTTCCCTCAAAAGGACCAAAAGATGATAGAGCAAGTCGGCTGCCTCATTGCGCAGCTCTTCCGGATCTCTGTTTTTGGCGGCAATGATCACTTCACTGGCCTCTTCCCCTACTTTTTTCAGGATTTTATCCAGCCCTTTTTCAAACAGGTAGGTCGTGTAGGCCCCTTCCGGTCGCTCCTCATCCCGCTGGGCGATTGTTTCTATCAATTGGGTCAGTATCGTGTAATCCAGCCCTCCCGGCTGATTGGCCGTGTGGGTTTCCATTTCCTGTTGGGAAGATGGTTCCAGCTCAATCCGGTCAAAACAGGAGTAAGTACCCCTGTGACAAGCAGGCCCCAAGGGTTCCACCATGATCAGCAGCGTATCCTGGTCACAGTCATAATACAACTCTTTCACTTTTTGCCGGTGACCTGACGTGGCTCCCTTATGCCATAATTCCTGGCGGGACCGGCTCCAAAACCATGTTTCCCCTGTTTCGATCGTTTTGTGCAGGGATTCCCGGTTCATATAGGCCATCATTAATACCATTTTGCTTTGGACATCCTGAATGATAGCCGGAATCAGTCCTTGTTCATTAAACCGCAGTTCATCTAGGTTAACGGCCATCTCACCTCAACCCCTCTATGCTGTAGTGCTTCTTTTACGGCAGCAACCGTGGTTTCTTTAAAATGAAAAATGGACGCCGCCAGGGCTGCATCTGCCTTTCCTTCACTGAAGACCGGGTAAAAATGCTCCTTGGAACCTGCTCCCCCTGAAGCAATGACTGGAATGCCCACATTTTCGGAGATCTGTTTGGTCAGAGCAATGTTAAATCCAGTTTTTTCACCGTCGGCATCCATGCTGGTCAAAAGAATCTCTCCTGCCCCAAGCTGTTCGGCCTGTTTGGCCCACTCTAGGGCTGTCTTATCTACCCGGTTGCGGCCGCCGTGGGTATACACATACCAATCCCCGGCCTGTTCATCCCACTTGGCATCAATAGCTACGACGATACACTGGGAACCGAAAAAATCAGCCCCGGCCTTGATTAAGGATGGGTCGTTTAGCGCTGCTGTATTAACAGAGACCTTATCTGCCCCTGCCCGGAGAATACGTTTCATATCCTCCAGACTGTTGATCCCTCCCCCCACAGTAAACGGAATGGAGATGGTGGCTGCTGTTTTCTCTACCACATCGACCATGGTTTGGCGGCCCTCATGGGAGGCGGAAATATCCAAAAAAACCAATTCATCGGCCCCTTCTTGATCGTAGAAGCGGGCAAGTTCCACGGGATCTCCCGCGTCACGCAATCCTTGAAACTGCACACCTTTCACTACCCGGCCATCCTTCACATCCAGGCAGGGGATAATCCGTTTGGTTAGCATCTCCCTTCCCCCTTTCCCCTGTAACAGCAAATGTATATAAGCTCACAGCCTTTGTTTTGAATATCAGGCCCCGTTGACAGTGTCCAACGCCTCTTTTAAGGTAAAAATACCCTGGTACAACGCTTTGCCAATGATCGCCCCGGCCACCCCTTGCTCCGCTTGCGCTTGGAGGCGGTGTAAATCATCCAGGCTGCTGATGCCCCCAGAGGCGATCACTTCCACACCGGAGGTCTGGGCCAGACGCACCGTCGCCTCCACATTGGGGCCGCTTAAGGTGCCGTCCTTGCTGATATCGGTAAAAATAAAGGTTTGAGCGCCTCTGTCAACCAGACGCAAAGCCACTTCCTCCACCTTGGTTGTGGACGATTCCAACCAGCCTTCGGTGGCCACATAACCGTTCCGGGCATCCATGCCAATGGCAATATGCTGGCCAAATGCAGCCAGGGCCTCATACACAAACTGGGGATTTTTAATGGCTGAGGTGCCCAGAATCACCCGCTGGATGCCGCCGTTTAAATACATCTCCACCTGGGCCATGGAACGGATCCCCCCGCCCACCTGAATCGGCAAGTCATGGGAGCGGGCGATGTCCAAAATGATATTATGGTTGCACGGCTCACCAGCCTTAGCCCCGTCCAAATCGACCACATGCAGCCACTCTGCGCCCTGTTCCATCCACTTGGCAGCCATCTCCAGGGGAGAGCCATACACCGTTTCCTGGTTATAATCCCCCTTTAACAAGCGCACGCATTGGCCGCCGCGGATATCAATGGCCGGGTATAAGGTAAATGGCTTCATCCTGTCTTCACCTCTGAACACAGCCGGCAGAAGTTATCCAGGAGTTGCATCCCTGTCGGCCCGCTTTTTTCTGGATGAAATTGCATGCCGATCACATTGTCCCTGCCCACAATGGCCGGCACCTGCACATGATAAAAGGCAGAAGCAAGCAGCTCCTCCGGCAGCATATCCGTCACATAATAGGAATGGACAAAATAGGTGTAACCACCCTTGACCCCTTGCAGAACGGGATGATCAGGCTGATGCAGTTCCAAACGGTTCCAGCCCATGTGGGGCACTTTATACCGTTCCCCCTGCTTATTGCGACCTGAAAAACGGCGCACGCGCCCGTTTAAAAGCCCGAGACCTTGGTGAACGCCCCCCTCTTCACTTCGGGCAAACAGAAGCTGCATGCCCAGACAAATTCCCAAGAGAGGCTTTCCTTCCCCTGCCAAGCGGCCGATGACAGCGTCCAGCCCTAACCGCTCCAATTCTTTCATGGCATCGGGAAAAGCCCCCACGCCGGGTAAAATCAGGCCGTCTGCCTGTTCCAAATCTTGCCGGTCACTGGTCACCTTATACGCATAGCCGATCCTTTCCAGCGCCTTGGAAACACTGTGCAAGTTGCCCATCCCATAATCAATAATGGCAATCATCTTACAGCATTCCTTTCGTTGAAGGGATTCCTTTGACCCGCGGGTCCAAGCGGGTCGCTTCGTCCAAAGCCCGCCCCAGTGCCTTGAAAATGGCTTCAATCATATGGTGGGTATTGGAGCCATAGTGCAAGATTACATGCAGATTCATACGCGCCTCCAGGGCCAGTTTCCACAAAAACTCATGGACAAGTTCCGTATCAAACTGGCCGACCTGGGCCTGGGGAAACTGGGCCCGGAATTCCAGATGGGGACGGTTGGAGAGATCAATCGCCACCTCAGCCAGGGATTCATCCATGGGCACCACTGCATGTCCATAGCGTCTGATGCCCTTTTTGTCTCCCAGGGCTTCTTTTAATGCCTGCCCTAAGCAAATACCCACATCTTCCACCGTATGATGGCCGTCAATCTCAATGTCTCCCTTGGCGTTGACATCCAGATCAAACAAGCCGTGCTTGGTGAACAGGTCCAGCATGTGGTCCATAAAGGGAACCCCCGTGTCGACCTTGCTGCTGCCTTCTCCGTCAATGGTAAAGGAAAGGGAAATATCCGTTTCATTGGTGGTGCGCCTAAGTGAGGCTTGACGTTGAGACAGTTCAGACATCTCTTTCTTCCTCTCTTTCCAGACGATAGTCGATAGCTCTGACATGGGCAGCCAATCCCTCGTACTCAGCCAGGCGGATCACATGTTGTCCATCACGCCGGAAGCCTTCAGCACTGTAGTGAATCAGGCTGCTTTTCTTAATAAAGTCATCCACTGAAAGGGGAGAAGAGAAACGGGCGGTGCCATTGGTCGGCAAGACATGATTAGGCCCGGCAAAATAATCCCCCAGCGGTTCAGAACTGTACGCACCCAAAAAGATGGCACCGGCGTGTTTAATCTTGCCCAGTAAGGCATAAGGCTCTTTGACCATCACTTGTAAATGTTCAGGTGCGATGGTGTTGACCACTTCCACCGCTTCTTCCAAATCTCTGGTGAGATAGATGGCCCCCTGCTTTTCCACGGAGGCACGGGCGATGTCCGCTCTGGGCAGGGTGTCCAGCTGCCGGATTACCTCTTTTTGCACCGCCTCGGCCAGGCGGCGGGATGGGGTGACACACACAGCACAGGCCAAGGGATCATGTTCAGCCTGTGACAGCAGGTCAGCAGCCACATGAACAGGGTCCTGCTCTTCATCGGCCAGGACGAGAATGTCACTGGGGCCGGCCAGCATATCGATGCCCGTGATACCGAACACTTCCCGTTTGGCCAAGGCCACATAGATGTTGCCCGGTCCAACGATTTTATCCACAGCAGGTATCGTTTCCGTACCATAAGCCAGGGCAGCAATGGCCTGGGCCCCCCCCACTTTATACACCTTGTCGATCCCCAGCAAACCGGCAGCGACCAACACGCCTGCGGACACCTTTCCTTCAGCGGACGGAGGGGTGGTGATCACAATCTCTTCCACCCCGGCCACCTGAGCCGGAATGACGGTCATCAACACGGAAGAGGGATAGGCGGCCGTTCCCCCTGGAACATACGCACCCACACGGTCCAGGGGACGGATTAATTGCCCCAGAACGGTGCCGTCTTCCTCTGTGATCATCCACGAAGAGCGTTGCTGATGCTCATGAAAACGGCGAATGTTTTCGATAGCCGCCCGTAAGGAATCGATAACTTGTTGATCCACTTCCCGGTAAGCCTGTTCAAATTCCTGGCGGGTCACTTCCAGCTGGGAAAGGCGGGCTCCGTCAAATTTTTCAGTGAGACGAAACAAAGCCTGATCCCCCGCTTCTCTCACCTGCTGGATAATATCCACTACGGCCTGCCGTTGTTCTTCTGTGCCGGTGTCAATGCTGCGGCGCAAATCCTGCTTATCAAAGCGGTCAAGAATTTTCACCGTACTCCCTCTCCCTTCACAACCCGTTCCAAACGCCGAATCAGTTCTTCAATCTGCGTGTTTTTCATCCGGTAGCTGACACGGTTGGCAATCAAACGGGAGGTGATGTCCATCATTTTTTCCAATTCGACCAAGCCGTTTTCTCTGAGCGTCCGGCCTGTGGAGACAATGTCCACAATGCGGTCGGCCAGCCCCACAATCGGGGCCAGTTCAATGGAACCGTTCAATTTAATGATTTCCACTTGCTGTCCTTTTTCCCGGAAATACTGGCTGGCCAGCCGTGGAAATTTGGTGGCCACTTTGGGGTACATGACAGGCTGCCAGTCAGGTAAAGCGGCGATGGCCAGATGGCAATGGCTGATGTTCAAATCAAGCAGTTCATACACATCCCGCTCTTCCTCCAATAACACATCCTTGCCTACAACTCCCACATCAGCTGTCCCGTACTCCACATAGGTGGGCACGTCAGCGGGCTTGGCCAGGATGAAAACCATGTTGGCCTGTGGCGCTTCCACGATCAATTTGCGGGAATCATCAAACTCAGCAGGTAAAGGATAGCCAGCCTGGCGGAACAACTCCACCGCTTCCTCAAAGATGCGTCCCTTAGGCATGGCGATGCGCAGCATATCTCCCGCATCAAAGGCTTGGCTCACCGGGACCACCTCCTTGTTCCAAACGCACCCATTCATCAAAGCGTCCGTTAGCTTCCTTCGGCTCTGCTTCAGCTGTTGGCAAGCGGTGCAAAGTGACATGTTCCCCTTTTTGCCGGCGCTGGCGGGCCATGTCTACCGCCTGTTCCCGCTCCTGGGCTGTATAAGTGATCAGTACCTGCCGGGGCTGTTCAGGAAGAGGCAGCTGGCTGATTTCAATGATCCGGTCCACTTTCAGGGTAAAACCTGTCGCGGGGGCCGGGCGGCCAAATTGACCGACAAGATGATCGTAACGGCCGCCACTGCCCAGTGGAAAACCCAGTCCGCTGGCGTAAATCTCGAAGAAAACACCTGTGTAATAAGCCCTGTGGCTGACAAGGCTCAAATCAAACAGGAGATGGGAGCTGGCGCCGTACAGTTTCAGGCAAGTCCACAACTCTTCCAGATCGCAGAATGCTTGCTGCACCTTTTCTCCGCTGGCCAGCTTTTTGGCTTGCTGCAACTGGGTCATATCCCCACGCCACTCTAGCACTGACAGCAGCAAAGTTTTTTCTCCGTCTGTGAACGGTCCCTTTTCAACAACTGACCGGTAACCCACATAGTCTTTCTGATGCAGGTAGGTACGCAACTCACTTGCTTGGTGCTCATCGGTTACTTCGGCAAACAGGGCGTTTAACAGTCCAACGTGACCAATCGCCAGTTTAAAAGAGGGGATCCTCACCGCTTGCAGCGCCTCACTGGCCAGGGCAATCACTTCCGCATCGGCGTCGGGAGCTTCTTCACCAATCAGCTCGATGCCCACTTCAGGAAATTCAGCATTGCGTCCTGCTTCCTTCTCTTGGGCACGGTAAACAGGACCTTGATAGGACAAACGGATCGGAAAAGGGGCTTCTTTTAAGATGGACGACACTACCCTGGCAATGGGCGCCGTGAAGTCCGGCCTCAACACCAACGTTCTTCCCGAGCGGTCCAGCAGTTTGAACATTTTCTTCTCAATCGTTGGACTGACGCCGCCTACCGTATCAAAATATTCCAGGGTCGGGGTTTCAATTGGCGCGTAGCCCCACCGCTCAAACACATCCTGAATGGTGAAAAGCACATGCTGTTTTTGCTTCACCAGCTCAGGCAAGACATCGCGCATCCCCAACGGTTTTTCGAAAACAAAAGGTTTGGACACCTTGATCACTCCAACTTAACAACTTCGTCTCACGAAACACTTTAACTTGGTAGCAAACTAAAGGATTCGGATATATGTGTTTGAGTCTATCACGCCTTTGCCGCCCGGTCAATAGTTTTTAGTCAGCTGAGTTCTCAATCACTTGCAAGGGATTGCCCCGGGCAAAGGCGCCTGGAGGGACATCTTTATGCACCACACTCCCGGCAGCTACCACTGCACCGTCTCCAATGCTGACCCCGGGCAGAATGGTGGTATTGGCTCCGATCATCACATTGGAACCTATGCGCACCTCTCCTAAGCGATACTCGCTGATCAGATATTCATGGGTCAAAATCGTGGTGTTGTAACCAATAATGGTGTTCTTGCCCACACTGATTTTTTCAGGAAACATGACGTCGACCATCACCATCAGGGCAAAGGCAGTCTCCTCACCCACCTTCATATGCAAAAAGGTGCGGTACAGCCAGTTTTTGACCGGAATAAACGGACAGTAGCGGGCCAGTTGAATCACCACAAAGTTTTTAGCCACTTTCCAAAACGAGACCGTACGATACAACTGCCACAACGAGTTGGCCCCTTTGACAGGATAGCGGTCTGTTCGACGCATGGTCTGTCCCTCCGCCACATGTACTTAGTTTGATTTCACTCCGACAATGTCTAAAAGATCACGCATATCGTTTAACATAAAAGTGGGGGAAAAGGCGCGCAGATGGTCCTCCCCTTTTAACGTCCAGCTCACTCCGGCAGAAGCAATCCCTGCATACTGCGCCGCCTCAATGTCATAGCGGCTGTCCCCAATCATGATCGTTGAACGGGGAGCAGCCCCCAAATCCTTCATCGCTTTGTACACCGGTTCGGGATGGGGTTTGGGATGCTTCACATCTTCAATAGAGACCAGTGTGCCCATATAAGGGGCCAAATCACATAAGTCTAAACCCATCTGGGCCGTGTTACGCTGTTTGGTGGTGACAACCCCCATGGTTATACCCGCCGCAGCCAGCGTTTTGACCACTTCGGGTACATGGGGAAAAGCTGTCACCATCTCATTATGGGTGCGGATGTTATGCTCCCGGTAGATACGCACCATTTCTTCCAGTGGGGTATCAATCTGGTAGTGCCGTTTAAAAAAGGCCATCATATCTACCAGCGGTTTGCCCATATGGGGGACAATCTCTTTCTTTGCAAATGTCCGGTCCGGACAGCAGGAACTTAAAGTATGGACAAATGAGGTCAAGATCAGCTCATTGGTATCAAGCAACGTTCCATCAAGATCAAAAAGCACCGTTTTATACGTCATGTTGCACCTCTTTTTCTGTACGGTATGCCACTTGTTTTTGCCGCTCCAGACGGTTCCAGATATAGGCGATCAGCATCGTCAGCAATATGGCAATCACCAGGCGGATCACCAACAACGGCCACACTGGTATCCCCAGGGGAATAAAGATTAAGGTGTCTTCAATCACGGCGTGACAAGCCACCAAAAAGATAAACAACAAATACATATCTTTCTTGGAAATATTTTCTTCCTTAAACTGCTGAATAATCACTCCGGCCCCAAAGGCCAGACCAAAAACCAGACCGGCCCCCAGTGTGATGGATGTGTTGGGAGACAACCCTAACAGCTTGGTAAAGGGACGCATCCACACATTAAACCGCTCCAGTACATTGATCGCTTTTAACCACTCAATCATGACCATTAACGGAATAACGATAGCAGCCAGCTGCAACACGCCAAGGGCTGCTGTTTGCAACCCGTGCATGATCACTTCTGTCCAACCGCTGATCTCCTTCGTTTGAGGAGGGATAAAACCGTAACGGGCTGGTGCGCTCCCTCCCTGCCATATCCAGTGAATGAGCAGGGCCGAGACAATAGCCAGCCCCAGGCGGACGGCCACCGCCACCGTCATGCTGACACCCACTTTTTTGGCCACTGCCGATTCAATCAACAGATTGTGGGCGAAGGACAGCATTACAGCCAAAATAAATACTTCTTTGACAGTCAAGTCTAAGGTTAAGATGGCGCCAATGCCGGCATACAAATTAAGCAAATTGGCCAGCACAAGCGGTATGGCCGCTTCACCGGGCAGTCCTAGCCAGCCCATTACTGGGGTGCACCAGCGGATCACCCAATCAATGACCGGAGTAAACGACAGAACGGTCACGATCAGCGTGACAGGAAAAATCACTTTGCCCAAAACCCATGTTGTCTCCAGACCAACGCGCAACCCCTGTTTTAGGGTTTGTAACTTGCTCATTTGACCACCTGCATTCTAGGTTAGACATTAGCCGTTATCATTGCTCACTGGCTTCACGATACTTGTTTATCTTTGTTTCCTTTTCTTTTTGCCCTTCTGCTTAGCTCTTTGCTTGGCCTGCATCTTCTGTTGCGGCACCGGGGTCCAGTACGACACATTAGCCCAGCCTGACTGGCGGCGCAAAATCAGAACAGCTATAGCAATCACAATTAAAGTGATGCTCATCACCTGGGCCGCGCGCAAGAATTCAGTCAGCATCAGGCTGTCCGTGCGCAGCCCTTCAATAAAGAAGCGCCCGGTGGAGTACCAAATCAGGTAGCTGAGAAACACTTCGCCCTGGCGAATATTGAGACGGCGAATAATACCAACCAACACAACAAAACCGAGCAGGTTCCAGATCGATTCATACAGAAAGGTAGGGTGATGGTAATAATAGCCGGGCTCCAGGCCCATACCAGGCGCTGGGTTATAAATGTACATCTGGTTAATGATAAACTCGGGTAAAAATAGGCCCTCCAATAACTCCCGGGAGACAACCCCTCCGTGCGCTTCCTGGTTCATAAAGTTGCCCCAGCGTCCGATGGCTTGCCCCAGAATCAATCCCGGTGCGACCATGTCCATTAACTTCCAAAAGGGAATCTGCCTTTTGCTGGAAAACCAAATGACCACGAGCACAGAGGCAATCAAGGCCCCGTGAATGGCCAGTCCGCCCTTCCAAATGGCAATAATGTCTGCCGGATTTTGACGGTAGTAGTCCCACTGGAAAATGACATAGTACAGCCGGGCGCCGATGATGGCTGCGGGAACCCCATACAGCATTAAATCCATAAATGTATCCGGCACTATACCATGCCTTTTTCCTTCGCTGATGGCCCACATCAGACCAAGTAAGGCTCCCACGCCAATAATTAACCCATACCAGTGCACCGTCAGCGGTCCAAGCTGAAAAGCAATGGGATCTAGCGGTTGAATCGCTTCTGCTGCCACATACCCAGTCACGTCTGATTCCACTCCTTTATTTGGGACTTAAGGTTAGCGTCCTTGCTTCCTCTGTATTCTTGCTTCCTATAGATCATCATGTTTGTCATCATGCTCTTCAATAGCAGCTGTTAAACGATGGGCAAAACTCTCAGCGGCATTAATGCCCATGCGCTTCAAACGGAAGTTCATCGCCGCCACCTCCACAATCACAGCCAGGTTCCGCCCGGGCCGCACCGGAATGGTGATTTGCGGAACATAAGTATCGATAATCTTCATTTTCTGCTCATCTAGCCCCAGCCTGTCATAGGCTTTGGTGTTATCCCAGTTTTCCAAACGGCAGACCATGGAGATTTTTTTATAATTGCGAATCGCCCCAGCCCCAAACAAGGTCATCACATTTATGATACCGACGCCGCGGATTTCCAAAAGGTGTCGGATTAGTTCCGGGGCCGTGCCCACTAACTCATTTTCTTCCGGCTGGCGGATCTCCACCACGTCATCGGCTACCAGGCGGTGTCCCCTTTTAACCAGTTCCAGGGCCGTTTCACTTTTGCCAATCCCGCTTTGGCCGGTGATCAGGACACCAACGCCATAAATATCAACCAGCACCCCGTGCATGGCCGTTTGAGGTGCAAGTTCAGCCTCCAAGTAGTGTGTCAGTTTGCTGATCAGTTGCGTGGTGGTCAGCTGGCTGCGCAGTACAGGCATGTTCCGCTCTTTTGAGGCAGCGAGCAGTTCCGGTGGGGCGTCCAACCCCCTGGAGATGCACACACACGGTGTCTTGTCGTGGCAGAGCTTAAGCATGCGCACTTCTTTTTCTTGGGGATGCAACCGTTCAAAAAAAGTCAGTTCAGTTTTACCCAGGATTTGAATGCGATTGGCTGGGTAATAGGTAAAATACCCTGCCATTTCCAATCCGGGGCGTGATAAATCACTGGTGGTGATCAGCCGGTCCAGGTGTTCCCTTCCCGAAAGGACTTCCAACTGGAACTTATCCACAATTTTTTTTACTTTTAATTTTCCCATCCTCCGAACCCCTTTGCGGAAACTTGATTATCATCTTGAAGATCACATGACACCTTTTATTATTTTACCATAATCTTTTTGGCAAGAGAGAAAAGGCTCGGCAGGGGAGACCAAATCAATGGACTTGTCAAATCATATTACCCGGAGAAACAAAACAGCGTGTCACCTGAACGGTCACACGCTATGTGTCAAAAATGCTGCCCCAACGTTTGTCCTGGATGTTATTTCAAACGATTGAGGATCAGGGCATGAATCAAGTAGTTTAAGATGCTGATCAAGATTCCCATGAAGAAGGCAGCCCAAAATCCGCTGATGTCGAATCCATCAACCAGAAAAGAGGTCAATAACAGGGTTAAGGCGTTAATCACCAGCAAAAACAAACCCATGGTTAATATGGTGATTGGCAGTGTCAGAAAAACCAAAATAGGCCTGACCACGGTATTGACCAGGGAAAGAATCAGAGCAGCAAGCAAGGCAACCCCGGCGTCACGGATATAAAAATAGTCTCCGAAATAGCCGGCAATCACCATGAGCACCACCCAAGTGGAAAGCACACTCATGATCCAGCGCATCAACATAAACAAGACACCCACATTTCTTCATTGTTTCATTGGTTAATTGTAACATGATTACTGTTCAGGGGGAATGACAAAAATGGCCAGCACATAGATCAGCACAAACGTACCCATAGAGATAAATAACCCGACGATCATCAACAGCCGGATCATCGTTGGGTCAATATTAAAATATTCACCTAAACCTCCGCATATGCCGGCCAGCATCCGGTTACTGGCTGAACGCTGCAGCCGCTTCATCAGGAATCACCTCCTGTTGTTGACGAATTGTGTCAAATTTGTTGAAGAATCATGTCAGACTGGTGATGAACCATTAAACTCTTTGCCGATATTAGCCGATATAATGGATAGAAACTATTTTAGAGATAAAGGGATGACGACGCAATGGATAAAACATCACTTTTCGGCATTATCATTGGTATTGCTGCTCTCTTGTTAGGCCTGACGGCCAAGGGATCTCCTCTGAGCATTTTGCTTAATCCCGCAGCTATGATCATTATTCTCGTAGGTACCGTCGCTTCTGTTTCCATCGCCTTTCCCTTCAGCGAACTGAAAAAACTTCCGGCACTATTTCGCGTGATCTTCAGTAATCAGAAACTGCCTGACATTCAAGAGCTGATCCCCCAGTTTAAGGACTGGGCCAATATTGCCCGCCGTGAAGGGCTTTTGGCCCTGGAAGATCATGTGGAACAAATTGAGGATCCGTTCTTAAAATATGGCATGAAAATGGTGATTGACGGGCAATCCCCCGAATTTATCCGCCAAATGATGGAAGAAGATCTGGATGCCATGGCTGAGCGCCATGCCGCTGGTGCCCAAATCTTTTCTCAGGCAGGAACGTATGCACCCACGCTGGGGGTCCTTGGAGCTGTGATGGGTTTAATTGCCGCCCTGGGTGATTTAGATGATATAGAACGTTTGGGACCTGCCATTGCCGCAGCCTTTGTAGCCACATTATTAGGTATTTTTACCGGTTATGTGCTATGGCATCCCATGGCCAACAAATTGAAGCTCAAATCTCAGCAGGAAATACAAGTGAAACAGGTGATGATCGAAGGTATTCTGGCCATTCAAGAAGGGGTTTCGCCCCGGGTGATTGAGGATAAGTTGCTCGCTTATGTGCCAACTAAGAAGCGGCAAGTGAATGGCTATACCGTTCAAGAAGGGGAAGAGCTGAATGTCTAGACTTAAAAAACGCAAACATGATGAGCATATTGACGAGACGTGGTTAATCCCCTACGCGGATATGCTCACCTTGCTGTTAGCTCTGTTTATCATCTTATTTGCTTCCAGCACGCTGGATGCCCAAAAATTTGAGCGGATTATTCAGTCCTTTGCTATTGCTTTTCATGGTGGCCAACCAACGGCCATGACTGTAGGCCCCCCTCCTGTGCCGGACGATGTTGACGAGGAGGAAACAGAGGAGACAGTAGAGCCGGCAAAGTTAACTCCGCTTCAACAAGAGATGGAAGACCTGCGCAAGCTGCAGGAACGGATTAATACGTATATCAAGCAAAACAACCTTCAGTTAAGCCTAAAAACAGAGTTGACCGAGGCAGGGTTGATTATCACCATTCTTGACCATGCTCTGTTTGATTCAGGCAGTGCGGTTGTCAAACCGGAGGCAGTCAAGTTGGCCAGGGAAATCTCCAATCTATTGATCTCCGATCCTCCCCGCCATATCGAGATTTCCGGTCACACCGATAATGTGCCCATTCACAACAGCAACTTCCGCTCCAACTGGGACTTGAGTGCCATGCGGGCGATTAATTTTCTGAAAATCATCTTGGAGAATGACAACTTATCCCCTGAGTACTTCAGTGTACGCGGGTATAGCGAGTACAGACCAGTGGCCACAAATGACTCCGCGGCAGGACGCCAGCAAAACAGACGGGTGGAAGTGCTAATTTTGCCCAATTACCAAGCCCAGCAGTGAAAACAGGATACTTTAATCCCTTGCTGAGGATATTTTGTCCCTTTTTGTCATAGATATGGAACAAGCACTAAGCTGCCGACGCAAGCTATGTGCTGGTAAAGATATCTACTCTTGGGAAAGCGGGGACTTTTATGGAGCTGTTGGCACTGCTTCCCTCTCTTATTCTGTTCGGGGGATGCATCTACGTCCTTTATCTGTTGTTGGTGAAGGTGGTGCTGGTACGCCGGATGGATTGCCAGGTTTGCTTATATTCCTTTAAATCTCCTTTAGGCAAAGTGAAGGTGACATGCCCTCACTGCAGCGCCCAATATATTATTCGTAAAGATAAAACTGTGAAGGGCCCTTGACCGAGCCCTTCACTGCATACAATATGGTTATTTATAGAGCTGACTTCCCCTATCCCTAAATTCTTCCGCCTTTTCTTTTAATCCCTTTCGGACCGCCTCATCTATCTCCAAACCTTTTGTCCGGGAATACTCGCGCAGATCATGAGTGATTTTCATACTGCAAAACTTGGGTCCGCACATGGAACAAAAGTGAGCTGTCTTTGCCCCTTCAGCGGGGAGGGTTTCGTCATGATAGGCCCTGGCCCGTTCCGGATCAAGTGACAAGTTAAACTGATCCTTCCACCGAAATTCAAAACGTGCCTTTGACAGTGCGTCATCTCTTTTTTGGGCATTGGGATGGCCTTTGGCCAAGTCAGCTGCATGAGCGGCAATTTTATAAGCGATGACACCTTCACGTACATCATCCTTGTTAGGCAAACCAAGGTGCTCCTTAGGAGTGACATAACACAGCATTGCAGTTCCGTGCCATCCGATAACTGCTGCACCAATAGCAGATGTGATATGATCGTAGCCGGGAGCAATGTCCGTTGTCAGAGGACCTAATGTATAGAATGGCGCTTCTTGGCATATGTCCATTTGTTTATCCACATTTTCTTTAAGCAAATGCAGGGGCACATGTCCCGGACCTTCTACCATAACCTGAACATCATATTCCCAAGCCATTTTTGTTAACTCACCCAGTGTTTCCAATTCTGCGAACTGGGCTTCATCGTTGGCGTCGGCAATAGATCCTGGCCGCAGTCCATCACCTAAAGAAACGGCAATATCATACTGATTCAGGATCTGACAGATCTCTGCAAAATGGGTATACAAGAAATTTTCTTCATGATGGGCTAAACACCATGCTGCCATAATGGAACCTCCCCGGGAAACGATGCCTGTCACCCTGCCTGCAGTCAGTGGAATATATCTTAACAGTACGCCGGCATGAATCGTAAAATAATCTACTCCTTGTTCAGCCTGTTCAATCAGCGTGTCCCGGTATATCTCCCATGTTAATGCTTCGGGTTTGCCGTTTACTTTCTCAAGGGCTTGATAGATCGGTACCGTACCAACAGGAACAGGCGAATTGCGGATAATCCACTCCCGGGTCGTGTGAATGTCTTGGCCGGAAGACAAATCCATGATCGTATCTGCTCCCCAACGAATAGCCCAAGTCATTTTTTCGACCTCTTCGGCAATAGATGAGCTGACGGCCGAGTTGCCAATATTGGCATTCACTTTAACATGAAAATGACGTCCAATGATCATAGGTTCACTTTCAGGATGATTAATGTTGACTGGAATAATCGCCCGGCCCCGGGCAACTTCATCCCGGACAAATTCTGGAGAAACCCCTTCACGCAAGGCCACAAACTCCATTTCTGGCGTAATGATTCCCTGCCGGGCATAATAGCGTTGTGTCACGATTTTGCCCTTCTTTGCCCGCAGCGGCTTTCTGGCCAAACCTTGAAGCTGATCACTGGCCTGCTTATGATCAACCGAACGATAGCCATTATCTTCGGGCTTTACTTTCCTGCCTTCATATTCTTCAACATCCCCTCTCTCCAAAATCCAATTTCTCCGTAGTGGAGGGAGCCCTTTACTGAGATCCACTTGCTGTTCTGGATCCGTATAGGGCCCGCTTGTATCATACACTCTGACAGAAGGATTTTTTTCTTCCCCCTCTGGCTTGATTGTCGGTGTTTGTTCAATTTCTCGCATAGGAACCTTAATGTCTGGTCTGGAGCCTTGTACATACACTTTACGACTGCCCGGAAATGATGGAATCGAAATACGTGGTTGAACATCTTTTACCATAATAAAAGCCTCCTTTTTAATTGTGGTGAAGGAGGACATGATCCGGGTCATTCAAGCTGACGGGCAGCACATCAGTATATGCTGGTCATCGTTTAAAACACTTTGCAGCAAGCTAAAAAGCCAGGTCCTGAATATGGACCCGGCTTGTGTTCATTCGGTCGCGCTGCCACAACCTCTCAGCACACTGAAACGTGCTGCATCCGCTGCTTACTTCCCCACGCTGGCATTACCCAGATCAGGTCCAAAGGGTTAAGGAACTTCATCGCGTTCCTTTCTCAGCCCGGCTCACAGGCACCCCTAGTAACAATATTATTAATTTTACACAAATGAGTATATCGCAAAAAGTTTGGTAATTCAACCCTATTAATAAAATCCGTGTGACCACCAATCAGTGTCACACGGATAAACGGTCGTACCCGATTTTATTATCATGTTTTCACTGTCTCTTTTTTGTTCATCCGCTGCCGGTCCCGCTCCAGAATGGGCCCTAGATAGCGACCCGTATAAGAGCGTTGGACACGGCTAATCTCTTCCGGCGTGCCGGTGGCCACAATCTCTCCCCCCCGGTCGCCTCCTTCAGGTCCCAGGTCAATGATATAATCGGCCACCTTAATGACATCCAGATGATGCTCAATTACCAGTACCGTATCTCCATTGTCTACCAGGCGCTGCAATACCTCAAGTAAGCGGCGGATATCTTCGATGTGCAACCCGGTAGTGGGCTCATCCAAGATGTACAAGGTACGCCCCGTGCTGCGGCGGTGCAATTCGGAAGCCAGCTTCACCCGCTGCGCCTCTCCCCCGGACAATGTGGTGGCTGGCTGGCCCAGGCGCATATAACCCAGGCCGACATCCTGCAAGGTTTGCAGCTTGCGCTTGATACGTGGAATGTTTTGGAAAAACTCCAGCGCTTCCTCCACTGTCATATCTAGCACATCAGCAATGGTTTTACCTTTGTAAGTGACCTCCAGTGTTTCCCGGTTGTAACGCTTGCCCTTGCACACCTCACAAGGCACATACACATCGGGCAAAAAGTGCATCTCAATCTTAATGATCCCGTCTCCCCGGCACGCTTCACAGCGCCCTCCCTTGACGTTAAAGCTGAAGCGTCCTTTTTTGTATCCCCTCATTTTCGCTTCATTGGTTTGGGCAAACACCTCTCGGATATCATCAAACACGCCTGTATAGGTGGCTGGATTGGAACGGGGCGTGCGCCCGATCGGCGACTGGTCAATATTGACCACTTTGTCCAGATGTTCTGTGCCTTTAATCCCCTGATGCTCACCAGGCTTTACTTTGGAGCGGTAATATTCCCGCATCAAGGCTTTAAGCAGTATTTCGTTGACCAGTGTGCTTTTGCCAGAGCCAGAGACGCCGGTTACACAACTGAGCACCCCCAGAGGCACCTTGACGTTAACATTTTTAAGATTGTTTTCCCTGGCCCCATGAATCTCCAGCCATTTGCCGTTGGGCTGGCGCCGTTCTGCCGGAAGGGGGATAAATTTTTTGCCGCTTAAATACTGGCCGGTCAAGGAGTTGGGATTGTTCATCACCTCTTCCGGTGTCCCTTGGGCCACCACCCGTCCGCCGTGGGCACCGGCTCCCGGCCCGATATCGATCAAATGGTCGGCGGCCAGCATGGTATCCTCATCATGCTCCACCACCAGCAAGGTGTTACCCAAATCACGCATCTGTTCCAGCGTGCGGATTAAGCGGTCATTGTCCCGCTGGTGCAAGCCGATGGAAGGTTCATCAAGCACATAGAGAACCCCCATTAATTTAGAGCCGATCTGGGTGGCCAGACGAATGCGCTGGGCTTCGCCCCCGCTTAAGGTGCCGGCCGAACGGTTCAGGGTCAGATAGTCCAGGCCGACATCCACCAGGAAGCCAAGACGCTCCTCTATCTCGCGCAAGATGAGCTGAGCGATATGTTGCTCCTTCTCCGTCAAGGTTAGAGAAGCGAAAAACTGCTTCGCTTCGGCCACGGACAGGCGGGTCACATAATCAATATTTTTGCCGCCCACGGTGACGGCCAATGCTTCGGGGCGCAGCCTGGCCCCTTTACAGTTTGGACAAGCCTTGTTGCTCATGTACGCTTCAAGCTGTTCACGAATATAGTCCGAACCTGTTTCCTTATAGCGCCGCTCCACCTGATGGACCACCCCTTCAAAGGGGACGTGCTGCTCACGGACCTGGCCAAACTCATTTTCATAGCGGAAATAGAAGCGCTCCCCATTACTGCCATACAACAGAAGTTCTTGTTGATTCTGTGGCAGATCTTTAAAGGGAACGTCACGGTCTATGCCAAAATGGTCACACACAGAAGCCAGCAATTGTTCGTAATAGGGCGAGCTTGACCCTTCCCAAGGAGCAATGGCACCCTCGTTAATGGACAGGCTCGGGTCAGGGATGACCAGATCCGGGTCCACTTCCAAACGGCTGCCCAGTCCGTCACAGTGGGGGCAAGCCCCATACGGACTGTTAAATGAAAACAGGCGGGGAGCCAATTCCTCCATGCTGAAACCGCACTCCGGACAAGCCAGGTTGGAGCTGAACAGCAATTCTTCCTCACCGATCACATCGATCAGCACTTTACCCTCGGCAATGTCCAGGGCTGTTTCAATGGAGTCGGCCAAGCGGGAGGCGATCCCTTCTTTGACAATGATGCGGTCTACCACCACTTCAATGGTATGCTTCTTATTTTTCTCCAGCTTGATCTCCTCAGCCAGATCACGCACCTCACCATTAACCCTGACCCGCACAAAACCCTGTTTGGCAATCTGCTCCAACAATTTGGCGTGCTCACCCTTACGCCCGCGAACCACAGGAGCCAGAATTTGCAGCTTGGTCCGTTCAGGATACTCCAAAATGCGGTCCACTATCTGCTCTACTGTTTGTGAGGTGATCGGGATGCCGTGCGTGGGACAATGGGGCCGACCGATGCGGGCAAACAGCAGACGGAGGTAGTCATAGATCTCGGTGACCGTACCTACAGTGGACCGGGGGTTACGGCTGGTCGTCTTCTGATCAATGGAAATGGCCGGGGACAAACCTTCGATGGCATCCACATCCGGCTTATCCATTTGTCCCAAAAATTGGCGGGCATAGGCGGACAGGGATTCCACGTAGCGCCGCTGCCCCTCGGCGTAAATGGTATCAAAAGCCAGTGACGATTTGCCTGAGCCGGACAACCCCGTCAAAACCACGAACTGGTTGCGGGGGATCGTCACATCAATGTTTTTCAAGTTATGCACCCTGGCTCCTTTGACATAAATGGATCGGTTACTCATCTTCATCATCCTTCCAATTCCGCTTTCATTTCCAGGATCAGATCACGCAGTTCTGCTGCCCGTTCAAAGTTCAGATCCTTAGCCGCAGCTTTCATTTCTTTTTCCAGCTGCTTGATCAAGGCTTCCTTCTCTTTGCGCGACAGTTTCTCCACTTTGGGGGTTGGCTGGTACGCTGTCCTATCTTCAATCACTTTAGTCGCCTCAATGACATCGTAGACCGGCTTCACAATCGTTTTGGGGGTAATGCCGTGTTTTTTATTAAACGCTTCTTGGATTTGGCGGCGGCGCTGGGTCTCTTCAATAGCGACGCGCATCGACTCGGTGATTTGATCCGCATACATGATCACATGACCGTTGGCATTGCGGGCGGCACGGCCAATGGTCTGGATCAGGGAGCGTTCCGAACGGAGAAAACCTTCTTTGTCCGCATCCAGTATAGCCACGAGAGACACTTCCGGAATATCCAGCCCTTCCCTCAACAAATTAATGCCGACCAGCACGTCAAACACACCCAGGCGCAGTTCGCGGATAATGTGCATCCGCTCCAGCGTTTTAATCTCCGAGTGGAGATAGCGCACCTTGATACCGATCTCTTTCAGATAATCAGTTAAGTCTTCGGCCATCTTTTTGGTTAAGGTGGTGACCAGCACCCGCTCATTCTTTTTCACCCGGCCCTGAATCTCACCTAACAGGTCATCAATCTGGCCTTTGATGGGACGCACATCAATGGTGGGGTCCAGTAAGCCGGTGGGACGAATGATCTGCTCCACCACTTGGGGCGTCTGGGCCAGTTCATAGGGGCCGGGTGTGGCCGAGACATACAGCACCTGGTTAATATGCTGTTCAAACTCTTCAAAGCGCAAGGGACGGTTATCAGCCGCTGATGGTAAGCGGAAGCCGTGTTCAATCAGCACTTTTTTGCGGGCATGGTCGCCGTTGTACATCCCTCTGATCTGGGGAATGGTGACATGGGACTCGTCAATCACGATCAGAAAATCATCGGGGAAGTAGTCCAGCAAGGTGAACGGAGGCGCTCCAGCCGGTCGTCCGGTCAGGTGTCTGGAGTAGTTCTCAATACCGGAACAGAAGCCCATCTCAGCTAACATTTCCAGATCGTAACGAGTGCGTTGCTCCAGGCGCTGAGCTTCCAGTAATTTGCCCTGGTCCCTTAATTCCTCCAACCGCTCCTCCAGTTCAGCCTCGATGCTTTTGATCGCCCGTTTCATCTTCTCTTCACGGGTGACGAAGTGGGAGGCAGGGAAAATGGCCACATGCTGCCGCTCCCCGATCAGTTCCCCGGTCAAGACATCAATTTCAGTGATGCGGTCAATCTCATCGCCAAAAAATTCAACCCTGATGGCCTGTTCATCCCGTGAAGCAGGAAAAATTTCCACCACATCACCGCGCACCCGGAACGTCCCCCGGTGAAAATTGACATCGTTGCGTACATACTGAATATCGACCAGTTTGCGCAACACCTCGTCCCGGTCCTTTTCCATGCCTACACGGAGAGAAAGCACCAGATCCCGGTACTCCTCAGGAGAACCCAAACCGTAAATACAGGACACACTGGCCACAATAATCACATCCCGGCGTTCAAACAGGGCACTGGTGGCCGAGTGGCGCAGTTTATCAATTTCATCATTAATGCTGGCATCTTTTTCAATATAGGTATCGGTGTGAGGTATATATGCTTCAGGTTGATAATAATCATAATAACTGACAAAGTATTCTACAGCATTATGGGGGAAAAGCTCTTTCAATTCACTGTGCAACTGGGCAGCCAGCGTCTTGTTGTGGGCAATAACCAGCGTGGGCTTATTCACCTTGCTGATCACCTGCGCCACAGTAAATGTTTTCCCTGTTCCCGTTGCTCCCAGCAGTGTTTGATGTTTCTGGCCTGCTGCAATGCTTTCGACCAATTTGGCAATGGCCTGGGGCTGATCCCCTTGGGGCTCATACCTGGATACCAGTTGAAAACGGCCTTCCACTTGTCCCATCTCCTTTTTAAGCACTCACTCACGTTATTGTTAGCCGAACACTGTCTTCAATGCTAAAATTATAGCATACTTGACGGTCACGGTGACAATAATAAGCGAATATACGTTCCTTTTATCCTAGTTAACTTTTGAAAAAAATGAACTGTCATCAGGGTTATATATTTTTATCATCGTACAAATATGAGGGGTGACACCATGTCAGTGAACACATTAATCTTTGCCCATAGAGGAGCAAAGGGCACCCATCCTGAAAATACCATGATTGCTTTTCAAACGGCCGAGCAGCAAGGTGCAGACGGTATCGAGCTTGATGTTCAACTGAGCAAAGATGGTGTGCCTGTTGTTATTCATGATGAGACTGTGGACCGCACCACCAATGGCAGCGGCTGGGTCAAGGATATGACTTATCAAGAGCTGCAAACATTGGATGCAGGAAGCTGGTTTGATCCCTCCTTCACTGGACAACGCATACCCACATTGAATGAGGTGTTAGCATGGGTCCGGGATACGCCGTTACTGATTAATATTGAGTTAAAAAACGGCATTGTACCTTATCCCAATCTGGAGCAGATCGTCATTGATCTGGTTCACCGCTATCAACTGGAAAAGCGTGTTATCCTCTCTTCGTTCAATCATTACAGTTTGGTGGACATTCACAGATTGGCCCCCCATTTGGAAACGGCCATTTTATATATGGAAGGATTATATGAACCTTGGCATTACGCCAGGCGGATCGGGGCCAGCGCCCTCCACTGCTATTTGCCTGCCGCTGTACCGAAGATGATTGAAGAAGCTAAACGGGCGGGTATGCCTTTACGGCCTTTTACTGTGAATCGGGAGGAAGATATCAGCTCCTTGATGCAGGCCGGTTGTGCTGCCATTTTTACCGACTGGCCTGAAAGAGCCCGCAACATCCGCCAAACGTTGTCCCACTCTTAACTGGAAAATGCATGCTTTCAGCGCCATGATTGTTTCGACATTTCCCGGGAAAAACATCTCCTTTTCGTCCCTTTTACAGTTTCACAGATTACACAGACAACATATTGACAAAAATAGGGACTAGAAATGTAATGCAGGAGGTTCACATGAAAGCTATCGTCTATGATTTTTCTATCCCTAAATATGTGGCTGCGAAAGGATTGGGTAGATACATACCCTCTCTCTATTACGGAAAACCATCAGCCTTGAAACTGAAGGAAGTGGACACCCCCACCCTGCCCGGCCCACGGTGGATCAAAGTGAAGCCCATCCTGTCCGGCATTTGCGGCACTGACATGGGCGCTATTTTTTACAAATCTTCACCCTCTTTGACACCCTTTACATCGTTTCCGTCCATTCTGGGCCATGAGGTGGTTGGGATTGTCACCGCAACCGGTCCTGCAGTGACCCGTGTCAAACCAGGAGACCGTATCGCTATTGATCCCTTTATCTCCTGTGCAGTGCGGGGGATTGCCGAACCGTGTCCCGCCTGTCAAGCAGGGTTGCACTGTTTATGCCGCCATAGCGGCAGTTCTAATGGGCTCTCCCCAGGCATGATTATGGGCTTTTGCCGGGATTTGCCCGGCGCCTGGGCTGAAGCGTTTGTCGCTCATGAATCAATGGCCATCTCCGTGCCGGATGATCTGCCTGACCGGCTGGCTGTCCTGATTGAGCCACTTAGTGTGGGATTGCATGCTGTCCTACGCCGTCCACCGCAGGCAGGGGAACGGGTGCTGGTCATTGGGGGTGGCATGATGGCCTTTGCCGTGATCGCTGCCTTGCACCTCTTAGACATCCCATGCCAGATAACCCATTATTGCCGCAGAACTTTCCAAAAAAAAATGTCCCGCCAACTGGGGACAGACAAAGTTGTACAAAACAAAAAAGAGCTGGAAGAAGACCTGCTCACGATCCCGTCAACCGGCAAATATCAGCCCCTGATCGGGCCCAGTGTCTATACAGGCGGCTATGATGTGGTCTATGATTGTGTCGGTACCCGCCAAACATTGCATGACGCCGTTCATGTGGCCCGCGATCGGGGACAAATTGTCCTGGTTGGGGCAGCAGGAAAAATTCCTCCTCTAGATTGGACGTTTGTCTGGGCCAAGGAACTCTCTATCCACGGTTCACTGGGATATGGGAAAGAAAAGTGGCAGGGAGAAGAGCTGTCCACTCATGACCTGTTGATTCGTTTGCTGCTTCAGCATCCCGGCTATCCGCTGGAGGATCTCGTCACGCATGAATTCCCGCTGGAAGAGTATCAAGAGGCCATAAAAGCCAATGCAGACCGGGGGTCTTATCAATCGATTAAAACGGTGTTTAGGATCTAGGCTGGCACATTGTTCAAAACCGGTCACAACCCCGATCCATCAACCATCACTTGCGAGGGAAAGACTATCTTGCCCATGGGAACCCTTTTCTTGGCCCCGGTTGCTGAGGGAAGGTTATTGGCGTTGCCACACAGCAACTCATAACCCAAAACTGCAAACACAATTGCCTCCTTCGCATCACTGGGAAAGCCAAGCTTTTCAAACGGAAGAACATTAATTTTCAGCTTTTCACTGAGCATTCCAACAAGGGCTCTATTATGCCTTCCTCCACCACTAATATATATTTCATCCGTTTTCATTTTAGGATGTACAAACTGTTCAAGATTGGCTGTAATACCAGAGACCGTATAAGCTGTTATGGTGGCTACGATGTCTACATCTGATAATCCTCTCCGCTTTCCTTGTTCATACAATTTCCGGGCATAAGCAGTGTGATAGTATTCCCTTCCGGTACTTTTGGGAGGGGATTTTAACAGATAGGAATCTTGGGCGATGATGTCAGACAGCCACTTTTCATCAACATGTCCCTGCAAAGCGATTTGTCCGTCTAGATCAAAAGATTGCTGACCCTGCGTCGACAAATAAACCATTTGATCAATCAGTACATTGCCTGGGCCCGTATCAAAAGCGATAACATGTTCAGGTGCGGCGGCGGCCGGTATGCAAGTCACATTGCTGATTCCGCCAACATTTAACAACACCCGTCCATTCCTGTTATGTCTAAACAAAACGTAATCCACATAGGGCACCAATGGTGCCCCCTGCCCCCCTGCCGCCATATCATGCGGACGAAAATCGCCTATGGTCAGACATCCTGTTTCTTCAGCAATAACCGCCAATTCTCCTATTTGTAATGTAGCCCTGTTCCCGGGGGCATGATAAATGGTTTGCCCGTGAGAGCAAACCAGGTCAATATCATCCTGTCTCATTCCTGCTTGACGAATGGCGTGCAAGGCCGCTTGGGCCAACTTGTGACCCAACCAGACATTCATGGTGCAAATCCGGTCGACGGAAGACATTCCTGGCTGGCATAATCCTAACAGTTCCTCCCTCTCCCTTGGTGTGAAGGGTAAAGTCCAAAAATGAAGGAGGCGGACCTTAAGATCCTGATTAACCCCTTCAATTTCAACTACCGCAGCATCTATCCCATCCAAAGAAGTTCCGGACATCAAACCCACAACCCGTTTAACCTGTTTGTCCCTCACGCTCTGCAGCCACTTAATCACCCTTCTTCACCCTACCGTTCCAATTATCTTTGTGGCCCCTTTAGCATTGGCCAGCTTCAAGATAGATTTACATAATTGTTCCGAGGGAGGAAGATGAGGGAGCATTTCTTTCAATATGATTAATCCACCTGAGGTCGGTGAGAAAGCTTTGGCTGGTGACTTCATCTTATCACATCCTTTTGGTTTCACGGCTTACGGAGAAAACAATGTATTGGATGGAAGCGTGATGGGTAATCTGCCGCTGACACTTTCCAGCCCCAATAATGCTTGTGCTGTTAGCTTTAAGGCAGTTTCCGTGTACTCATAAGTGGCTATGTACACATCCACATCAGGCAGATAAGCCTGATCATAAGGGCTTTTCATCGCTACAACAATCATCTTTTTATTTAATTTCTTCAATTTTTGTATCAGCTTGGCCTGATCCGGTGATTGAGCCACGGAAAGGGTTCCTGCAATAAGTATCTCAAACCGATTTGCTCTTTGAATCAATTGATTAATTTTTTCTTCCGCCAAAGGATAGGCCACTTGCTCTATCTCTGCAGTGGGCACAAGCTGATGAAACTCATCAGCAAATACCCTGCAATCGTAGCGTTTATCTTCTACCAAGGTCTGGATATCTTGTTCCGGGTACAAGATTAACATCTTAGCCGAGGGATCTAATGGCAGCTGTTCTTGTCCTTTAACAATGGTAATGCCTTGGCGGTATACATCCATGGCTAACCTGCGATGCTCAGCACACCCCACAACAACGGACACATCAACAGGGGAAAAGGAGTCGTCTATACTCTGTTCCCACCTTAAATATTGCTCTTTTAACCGCTTAATCCGCCGGATAGACGCCCGAATCCTTTCTGCATCTATCTCCCCGTTATGAAGCGCCATGCGCAGCCGTTCCATTGCCTGCAATTGCAAAGCATAAGAATGAGAGATCATAATCAGATCAACTCCCGCTTGGAGTGCTAATAGCGAGCCTTCAACCGTTCCTACCGTATCGGCGATCGCTTTCATTTCCATACAATCAGTCGTTATCACACCATCAAAGTTTAGTTGTTGACGTAACAGCCCAGTAATAATCTCTTTAGAGAGAGTGGCCGGACACCCTTTTTCTTCCGCCAGTGCTGAAAAATATATATGGGCTGTCATCACAGTGTCTGCTCCCGCTGTAATACATGTTTGGAAAGGTTTCAACTCAACCGCTTCTAATCTCTCAAGAGGATACTCAATAACAGGACATTCCAAATGAGAGTCCACCTGCGTATCTCCGTGACCCGGAAAATGTTTTAAGGTCGTCATCACTCCAGCAGCCTGCATCCCTTGCATAGCCTGTAAGGCAAATTGACTAACTTGATCAGGGTTTTCACCGTAGGAGCGCACCCCGATGACCGGATTAAGGGGATTGTTATTGACATCAACAGTCGGAGCCAGGTTCCAGTTAATTCCTAGTGCCTGCAGTTCTTTGCCTGTGGCCAGTCCCACTTTAAAGGCATTGTCTGGATTTTGTGTGGCTCCCAACAGCATCGCACCTGGAAATAGAGTCGCTCCTTCCCCTAAACGCCGGACAATACCGTTTTCCTGATCAGTACAAATCAGCAAGGGATATTCATAACCAGCTGACTGGGCTTCTCTCTGCAAAGCAGTCGTCAAACGTTTGATTTCAACTGGAGTCCCTAAATTTCTGCTAAAAAGTATGAATCCTCCTACTCTGTGTTGATGTATAAGGGTTTTAACTTCTTCTGTCACTTCTTTTCCGGCAAAGCCACACACGAACAATTCCCCGGTCTGATTCAATAAATCTTTCATCGGTTTTATCCCCCTTGTATATTATGTTTTAGCCTTCATTTGAAGGTCTTGACTTCCCCCTTGTTTGTCGGAATCGATGTAGGCAGCGAAAGCAACGTGGTTTGCTGTCTGACCCGGGACGAGGAGAAACGGCCCCTCAGCCGG